>CAZFUX010000262.1:0-2793 GCA_964522085.1 uncultured Aequorivita sp. | reverse complement strand
TTCAAATTATTAAACCCGATTTTTCGGGTTCCTATGTGTAGTGAGTATATCCAGCGACTGTTAATATCACAATTAAGAATATATAATCAGCTTTGATTATTTTAAGAGAAACTTTCTTTTTCAAAATTTGAACTTATTTAAGAAAATGATTTTTCCGTTAAAAAATAACCCTTCCAGCGTTTAAAACGTAGGAAGAGTTTAAAAGTTTAATTAATAGAAATTTAATCCCTCAAAAGCCCTCTAGAAATTACAATCTTCTGTATTTCTGAAGTACCTTCATAAATCTGTGTAATTTTTGCGTCGCGCATAAAGCGTTCTACGTGATATTCTTTTACAAAACCGTTTCCACCGTGAACTTGTACAGCTTCTACAGAAACATCCATAGCAGTTTGTGAAGCAAATAATTTTGCCATTGCGCCACTCATATCATAATCATTTCCTTGGTCTTTATCCCAAGCTGCTTTCATTACCAAATGACGGGCAGCAGTGATTGATGTATGCATATCAGCCAGTTTGAATGCAATGGCTTGGTGGTTGCAAATTTCTGTGCCAAAAGCTTTGCGAACTTTACTATATTCACGAGCAAGATCATAAGCTCCAGCTGCAATTCCTAAAGCTTGCGCAGCGACACCTATACGTCCACCAGCAAGTGTTTTCATCGCGAATTTAAAACCGAAACCATCTTCACCAATTCTATTCTCTTTTGGAACCTTTACATCATTAAAGATTAATGAATGTGTGTCGCTTCCGCGGATTCCCAATTTATCTTCTTTTGGGCCTATTTCAAAACCTTCCCAACCTTTTTCAACTATAAAAGCGTTGATGCCTTTGTGTTTTTTTTCTTTATGTGTTTGTGCAATTACCAAGTAATAATCTGCAGTTCCGCCGTTGGTAATCCAGTTTTTGGTTCCGTTTAAAATGTAATGGTCGCCCTTATCTATTGCAGTGGTTTTTTGGGAAGTAGCATCACTACCAGCTTCTGGCTCACTTAAACAGAATGCGCCAAGTTTTTCGCCTGTAGCTAATTTTGTTAGGTATTTTTGTTTTTGGTCTTCGTTTGCATATTTTTCAAGTCCGTAGCAAACTAATGAGTTGTTTACAGAAATAATAACAGAGCACGAAGCATCAACCTTGCTCAATTCTTCCATCACTAAAACGTAGCTCATGGTGTCCATACCGCCACCGCCGTATTTTGGATCTACCATCATTCCTAAAAAGCCCAATTCGCCCATTTTTTTAACTTGTTCGGTTGGGAATTTTTGAAGGTTATCACGTTCTATAACGCCCGGTAAAAGTTCGGTACGTGCAAAATCGCGAGCGGCGTCGCGAATCATTATTTGTTCTTCGGAAAGGCTGAAATCCATGGGCTTTATTTTTAAAGAAAATTCTTTTTTTAAGAATTGCAAATGTACTTATAAAATAAAGCAAATACCAAAGGGTTAAATTTCAAATTCCAAAAGTGAATCCGCTATTTGGAATTTGTTGCTTGAAATTTCGAATTTTTCAAATCTTCATTACTATCTTTAAATTTCAGAATATAAAAAATTGAAAAAGGAAAGTTACCACATTATCGGTGTTATGAGCGGCACTTCGCTGGATGGAATTGATTTGGTAGAAATTATTTTTACTTTATCTGAAGAAAAATGGTGTTTCAAAATCTTAGCAGCCGAAACCGTTCCATATTCTTCATTTTGGAAAGACGAGCTTCGCGAAGCCATAAATTTTTCCGAAGAAAAACTGAAAAACCTAGATGTTGATTACACTAAATTACTTTCAGAAGAAATTTCTAAATTCATTAGAAAAAACAATATTCAAGAAATTGATGCTGTGTGTAGTCACGGACATACAATTTTGCATCAGCCTGAAAATGGTTTTACGCTTCAGATAGGTAACCTACCATGTATTTCAGAATTGATTGGTCAAAAGGTAGTTTGTGATTTTAGAGTGCAAGATGTGGAACTTGGCGGACAAGGTGCTCCTTTAGTTCCAATTGGCGATAAATTGCTTTTTGCAGAATATGATTATTGCTTGAACTTGGGTGGCTTTGCAAATGTGTCATTACAAAAAGAAGGGAAACGATTGGCTTATGATATTTGCGCTGTGAACGTTGTATTAAATCTTTATGCAGAAAAAACGGGAACCCCTTTTGATGATGGTGGTGCAATAGCAAAAAGTGGAAAGGTTTTACTTGCGAAGTCAGCTCTATTAAATAATTTGCCATATTACAAGTTGTCTCCACCAAAATCTTTAGGATTGGAATGGGTGCTAAAAGAAATTTTTCCAATATTGAATGAAACTTATGCTTTACCAAATGATACCTTACGAACTTTTACGGACCATGCTGCATTACAAATTGCCCGACAATTTAAAAAAGGCAGCAGTGTTTTGGTAACAGGCGGCGGTGCTTACAATACTTATTTATTACACAAAATAGCGCAACATAAAGATGTTAAATTGATTGTTCCAGATGCTAAACTATTAGAATATAAAGAAGCCTTAATATTTGGACTCTTGGGTGTGTTGAAACTATGCGATGAAGTTAATTGTTTGGCGAGTGTTACTGGGGCATCGAAAGATCATTCTTCGGGAAAAGTTTATAAATGAATTTAAATTGTATCAAAAAAACTCGAAAGTTCGTTTTTACCATTTTTTTTTAAATTTAGTTTTTAAAACTTTATCTTCATTTAAGCGTATCGCTTTTCTAAAAACATAGATTTGGTGGTTTTTAATTCCAAAAGTGATTAGTTTCACTACGTCTTAAGTTTACATTTCATAAATTCAATTAATAAACAA
>CAZFUX010000261.1:0-2797 GCA_964522085.1 uncultured Aequorivita sp. | reverse complement strand
AATTTTCAAATTATTAAACCCGATTTTTAGGGTTCCTATGTGTAGTGAGTATAGTTAATTGTTTTAGGGGCAATTGTTTTATAGCCAGAAGCACAACTGGTTAAAGAAATAATTGAAAATAGAAGTAGTGTGATTTTTAGAATTTTCATTATTTAAAATTTAATTTTATGAATTATTATTTATGGGTGCGAAAATAAAAAAAAATGAACCACGAATTCACGAATATTTTTACATAATAATTCGTGAATTAGTGGCGAAAAAATTATTTCTTAAAAACTAATTTCGAAATTCTATTATTCCCTGAAGCATAGGCAAGACTATCATTCACAAATTCAATTGCAAAAAATCCTACTTTAGAAAGTTCTTTCCAAGTTTTACCGCCATCACCACTGAAAGAAATACCAGGCGAGCCAACCGCTACAATACCCTGCCCGTCTGTGCCAGGAATATATTTTACTGAAGAACGATAGCCCGGTTCTTGCCCGTTTGCAATTAACTTCCACGTTTTTCCACCGTTCTTGGTAATTGCTTTGTTTCCTTCATTAAAAGCTTTATCCTCCCAATTTCCACCGAAAATAATTCCGTTATTTTCATCTAAAAAATCAATACTGTAAATACCCGTCATCGCTTTTCCTTGAAGAATTGGTGTTTCAAAAACTTCCCACGTTTTTCCTTTATCTGTGGTGTGCATTACACGCGACTTTTTTCCGCCAGTCCCCACCCAAGCATTATCTCCAAAAATGGCAATATTACTGTTACTTGCTGCAAAGGCTGCTTCGCCTTTTTCAACTTTTGGGAGGTTTTCACACGCTAATTTTTGCCACGTATTTCCGCCGTCGTGCGTTATTATTACGGACATACAGTTTTCAATAGGATCGCCAATGGCAATACCTTCAGTATCATTCCAAAATTTCAAGGAGTCGTAAAAAACGTTTTCATGTTTTTCGTTATAAACCTCTTCAATATTTGTAGCCTCTTTTCCGTTGAAACCAATTTTATAAAGAACTGCAGGATTGGCGATGCTTAACACAAATACAGCTTCCTTAGTAACTGCAACAGAGCGAAAATGAAGTAGCGAATCTTCATATTTTATAACTGCAAGTTTCGGAGTGTCACCATCAACTATACCAACCTTTCCTTTATCTGCCGCAAACCAAACCCTATTTTCATCCAACGGTTGGATAGCGCGAATGCTTAAACTATCAATAAATACATTTGTAATTTCAACTAAATTGAATTCAACCGCAGCTTTCTTTTCACAAGAAGTTAGGGTTATTACAGCAAGCAGGATAATTGTAATTCGCATTTTTAAATTTTTGGCAAAAGTAACGATAAGTTTAAATTTTGAAGATAAATTTTTAAAATCCATATTCTAATGTCTAAAATCTAAAATCTTACATCTAAAATGTGATACCTTTGCATTCGCAAAACACAGAAAATGAAATTACACCGAAACCTAGTATTCGCCACCATAGATTCGCTTCAGCTTATTTTCAATGAAGATAAACAAGCAGATAAAGTATTGCGAAATACATTAAAACGCGACAAACGTTGGGGAGCACGCGATAGGGGCTTTATAGCCGAAACTACTTACGACATTGTACGTTGGAAGCGATTATACGCCGAAATAGCTGAAGTACGCGAACCTTTTGATCGTGCCAATCTCTTTAGATTATTCACCGTATGGGCAACGCTAAACGGAATTACGATCCCAGACTGGAAACAGTTTGAAGATACTCCAACCCGCCGTATAAAAGGAAAATTTGATGAGCTTTCAAAAATTAGAAAGTATCGTGAGTCAATCCCAGATTGGTTGGATGAGCTTGGACAAAAGGAATTGGGCAAAAAGTGGGATAAAGAAATTAGCGCTTTAAACCAGCAAGCTGATGTTGTTTTACGTGTAAATACATTAAAAACTACTGTTGAAAAGCTTCAAAATGAATTGGCCGATCTAGAAATAGAAACTGAAATTTTAAAAGGCTATCCTGTTGCTTTAAAGTTGAAAGAACGTGCAAACGTGTTTACGACCGATGCTTTTAAAAATGGTTTGTTTGAGGTGCAAGATGCTTCTTCACAAAAAGTTGCAGAAATTCTTAACGCAAAACCAGGCGAACGCATTATTGACGCTTGTGCTGGCGCAGGTGGTAAAAGCCTTCACATTGCTACAATGATGGAAAATAAAGGGCAATTAATTGCAATGGATATTTATGAAAATAAGCTAAACGAACTAAAACGTCGCGCTCGTAGAAACGATATTTTCAATATTGAGACACGAGTTATAGATTCCACGAAAGTGATTAAAAAATTAATTGACAAAGCAGATAAGGTTTTAATTGATGCTCCATGCTCTGGCTTGGGTGTTTTAAGAAGAAACCCAGATTCTAAGTGGAAAATGCAACCTGAATTTTTGGATAGAATTCGCGAAACTCAAAAAGAGTTATTAGATAGTTATTCCAGAATGGTAAGACCCGGCGGACAGTTAGTTTATGCAACGTGTTCTATTTTACCTTCAGAAAATGAAAAGCAGGTAAATGCTTTTTTAAGACGTGAGGAAGGTAAAGACTTTACACTTTTAAATGAGGAAAAAATAATGCCAAGCAAAAGTGGATTTGATGGGTTTTATATTTCTCTGCTTCAGAAAAAGCAAAAATAATTATGAAAAAAAATGTGTTTCAATAATTTTCATAATACCATAGAATAGAAAAGAGCGGGCAAACACCCGCTCTTTTTTTATCTGTAACATGTCCCGTTCTGGAATAGCGATACACTAAAACCTCAGTGTAATGAAAACATCAGC
>CAZFUX010000260.1:0-2797 GCA_964522085.1 uncultured Aequorivita sp. | reverse complement strand
TAATTTAGGTAGTGAAATCTTGGATTCCCGAAAACCTAAATGGAGTGAGTATATCACCAAACTTTAAATTTTCAGAATAAAGAATTTTTCCACCATTTACTTCTTCAAAAAAAGTTTTATACTCTTCAAGAGCTTCAGCTTCATGTTCGGAGATTGCGTACCCTTTTTGCGCAAGTTCTATAACTGGTTTTAGGATTACTTCCATCGGCAAACTTCCATCGGCAAACTTCCAAACTTTTCGTGTACTGCAAACATACTGGCAATAGTTCCTGGAACACCTACGGACATTGCACCAACAGAGCTTTTGTCGGGAATCACTTTTCCGCCTTTATCGAGGTACATGTTTTTTGTGGCAGCCATCGGCGCTTTTTCGCGATAATCTAAAGATCCAATTTCGCCATATTGACTTCTGTAAACCATAAATCCACTGCCACCAAGGTTTCCTGCGTATGGATAGCAAACGGCTAAGGCCATTTCTGTTGCTATCATCGCATCAAAAGCATTTCCACCATTTTTAAGGATTTCTGTTCCAATTTTTGAAGCTTCCACTCTTGCTGAAACCACCATTGCGCTATCGGCTATTACTGCAGCTTTTGTTTCAACTCTTGGGTTTTCGGCTATGTTTTGCGCTTTGGGTTTTTCTTTGCAAGCAATAATTAATAATGAGAATAGGAGTAGAGAGGAAAGTTTCATAGTTCTACAAGTTTATTTTTTGAAAAAGTAATTAATTCTTCAAAAAAGGAAGTGAATTCAGCTTCAAATTCATCATAATATTCTTCAAGTTCAGCAACGGCAAGGTTCATTTTTGAAACGCCTTTGGTGCGAATATTCATTTGCGCTAAAATATTGCCGATACCTTCAATAGTAGCGTAGCTTAATAACCAATTGTCGGCAATCATATAAGGCATCATTTTTTGAATTCTTGTTGGAAGTATTTCAAAATTATTGTGGAGCAATTCATAAAAATCCTGAATATATTCATCCAAAGGTTGGTCTGAGTATTTACTCCAGTTTTTCGCTAAAAAGTGATCGTACAGTATATCTACAATCACACCGCTATAATGGCTATAATTTTTATGAAGCCGTGCTGTGCTTTGGTGTACGGTTGGGTGAGCGTCTGTAAAACTGTCTATGCCACGGTGTAGCAATATGCCTTTTGCAATTGCTGGGGGAAACTTATTATAACGCTTTCCTTTAATACCGTCCGCAACAAAGTTGCCGATGATAACTTGATTGTCCTCGCCAGAAAGATAGATATGGGCTAAATAATTCATTCCACAATTTACAAATTTGGCAGAAAGATTTATGTATTTATTAAAGTATCTTTGCGCAAAACAGTGAAAATATGACCTTAATAAAATCTATATCAGGCATCCGTGGAACCATTGGCGGCTTGCAAAGCGAAAATTTAACCCCAATTGATGCCGTAAAATATGCCGCAGCCTATGGAAGCTGGGTTAAACTACAACGTAATAAAGAAAATTATAAAGTTGTTGTGGGTCGCGACGCACGTATTTCGGGCGAAATGATTCAACAACTTGTAATGAATACGCTTGTTGGTATGGGCATTACTGTAATAGATCTAAACCTTTCAACTACGCCAACTGTTGAAATGGCGGTAACAATGGAGCACGCCGATGGTGGTATAATATTAACGGCAAGCCACAATCCAAAACAGTGGAACGCCCTTAAATTGCTTAATAGCAAAGGTGAATTTTTAAACGCTGAAGCAGGCCAGCAAATATTAGACATTGCCGAAAACGGTACTATTGAGTTTGCTGAAGTTGATAATCTTGGCGAAATCCATAAAAATGATGCTTATATAGATTTACATATTGACGAAATTTTAGATTTACCCTTAGTAAAAAAAGATGCTATAAAGCGTTGCAAGTTTAAAGTAGTTGTTGATGCTGTAAATTCAACTGGAGGTATTGCCGTACCGTTGCTTTTGGAAGCTTTAGGAGTAGAGCCTGTAAAATTATATTGTACCCCAAACGGAGAATTTCCACATAACCCAGAACCGTTAAAAGAACATTTGGGCGATTTAATGGAGATGGTTGTAGATGAGCATGCCGATTTTGGAATTGTTGTAGATCCAGATGTAGATCGTCTAGCTTTTGTAGACGAAAAAGGCGAAATGTTTGGCGAAGAATACACGTTGGTTGCCGTTGCAGATTATGTTTTGCAAAACAACAAAGGGAATACCGTTAGCAATATGTCATCCTCAAGAGCTTTGCGTGATGTAACCGAAAAACACGGCGGAACTTACACTGCTAGTGCAGTAGGAGAAGTAAACGTAGTTGAAAAAATGAAGGAAACCAATGCCGTAATTGGTGGCGAAGGAAACGGCGGAATCATCTATCCAGAATTGCATTACGGTAGAGATAGTTTAGTAGGAATCGCTTTGTTTTTAAGCTTTTTAGCTGATGAAAAAATCGCCGTTAGCGAACTTCGGAAAAAATACACTGCTTATTTTATGAGCAAAAAGAAGATTGAATTAACGCCCCAGTTAGATGTTGATGTAATTTTGAAAGCCATGGAAACAAAATATGCTTCTGAAGATATAAACACGATAGACGGCGTAAAAATAGATTTTGCTGAAAACTGGGTACACCTTAGAAAATCTAATACGGAACCTATTATTAGAATTTATACTGAAGCGAAATCACAGGAAATTGCAGATGCTTTGGCTGATAGGATTATTGGGGAGATTAAATGGGCTGCTGGTATATAATGAAGTTTTATATACTCACTACAGATAGGAACCCGAAAAATCGGGTTTAATAATTTGAAAATT
>CAZFUX010000259.1:0-2798 GCA_964522085.1 uncultured Aequorivita sp. | reverse complement strand
ATTTTCAAATTATTAAACCCGATTTTTAGGGTTCCTATCTGTAGTGAGTATACATACTCAAGTTTTTTCCTGAAGAAGCTTCGGTCGCTAAAGAATTAATATATCCAGTACTCAAATCCGCAGCAACAACTTTACCACTAACGACGTGATTAAGCAACACGTTTTTAAGCAAATCCGTTGGAACATCATTTAATGAAGTAAATCCGTTTGCGGTTAAAAATACTGCAAAAGCATCATTATTAGGTGCAAAAACAGTAAAGTCGCCAGGCCCAGCAAGAGTTGCAGTAAGACCAGCTTTATCTAACGCTGCTTTTAAAGAGGAATAATCGCCATTTGCAGCTACAAAATCTGCGATTGAATTTGTCTCTGTTTCTGTGTTTACATCATCATCATTACTACAAGAAGTAATACCTAATGTGATAAAAAGAATAATTGAAATTTTTAGTAAATTTTTCATTGCTATAGAGTTAAGGTTTAAATGAGGCACAAAACTATAGCATGAAATAGCCCATAAAAAGAACTTTAACTTTTGTTTATCATTTTTAATAAAAGATTAAACAAAATGAAACGCTTCTTATTATCTGAAAAGAATTTTAGGAATAACAGGTAAATTTAAACTATGCGATGTCCTGAATATAAATAAGTTATATATTATCATGAAATTAAATTAAGTTTCCTTCCGAGTGTCCCGAATTGAGTAAATCGACAAATTAACGTAGCTAAGCTTTATAAACTCCCAACAATTAATATGAATGCATAATTTAGAGGGTTAAAAATTCAATAACAAAAAACGTTGCGCCTTTGCGAGAAAAGATTCTAGCAAAGGCGCAACGTCCTAAACAATTATGGTTTATCTGCAATTACATTCTTTCTGGAACTTCAATCCCCAACAATGCAAAAGCACTTTTAATAATTTCCGCAACCACGCTTGATAGCTTTACACGAAATGCTTTTTCAGTTTCGTTGTCCGTTGCCAAGATTGGCACGTTTTGGTAGAAACTGTTGAATTCCTTCACCAAATCATACGTGTAATTTGCAATTAACGCAGGGCTATAATTTTCTGCTGCCAACTGAATTACATCTGGATATTGCTTGATAATTTTTATAAGTTCCTTTTCTTTAGGATGCATTTCAACAGATGTCAGATCGAGCCTTTCGTCTACGCTCAAGACAGGCTTCGTCAAGACCTCCCCAGATTTTCGTAAAATAGACTGAATACGAGCATAGGTATATTGAATAAACGGTCCAGTATTTCCTTGAAAATCTACACTTTCTTCTGGATTGAAAAGGATTCGTTTTTTAGGATCAACCTTCAAAATATAATATTTCAACGCACCCAAACCTATGGTTCGGTACAAAGCTTCTTTTTCTTCTTCTGAAAATTCGTCAATCTTTCCAAGTTCTTCCGAAATTGTTCGCGCAGTTTCGGTCATCTGAGCAATTAAATCATCTGCATCAACAACAGTTCCTTCACGGCTTTTCATTTTCCCCGAAGGTAAATCCACCATTCCGTAACTTAAATGAAACAGGTTTTTTGCCCAACCGTAGCCTAACTTCTTCAATATTAAAAAGAGCACTTTAAAATGGTAGTCTTGCTCATTACCAACAGTATAAATCATTCCATCAATATCTGGATGATCTTTTACACGCTGTATTGCAGTACCAATATCTTGGGTCATATAAACGGCTGTGCCGTCGCTTCGTAAAACTAACTTTTCATCGAGACCGTCTTCAGTAAGGTCGCACCAAACAGAACCGTCATCTTTTGCAAAGAAAACACCGCTTTTTATACCTTCTTCAATAATGTCTTTTCCAAGTAAATAAGTATTGCTTTCGTAATAATAAAAGTCAAAATCTACACCGATGGATTCATAAGTTTCTTCAAAACCTTTGTAAACCCATTCGTTCATTTTGTTCCAAAGGGCAACGGTTTCTTCATCGCCAGCTTCCCATTTCAGTAGCACCTGTTGAGCTTCAAGTATAAGCGGAGCTTGGGCTTTTGCTTCTTCTTCAGTTTTTCCTTCAGCTTTTAAAGCTTCAATTTGCTTTTTGTATTCTTGGTCGAATTTTACGTAGTAATTACCAACCAGTTTATCACCTTTTAAATTTGTAGTATCGGGCGTTTCACCATTTCCAAATCTTTCCCAAGCAAGCATACTTTTACAAATATGAATACCACGATCGTTAATAATTTGGGTTTTATATACTTTTTTTCCAGCTGCCTTTTCAATTTCAGCAACGGAATACCCTAACAAAACATTTCGAACGTGTCCTAAATGCAAGGGTTTATTAGTGTTTGGCGAAGAATATTCAACCATCATTGCTTCTTTTCCCTGCGGAACTTTTCCGAAGTCAGCAAAATCTTCAACCGAATTAAAGAAATCTAAATAATAAGAATCGCTTAAAACAATATTCAGAAATCCTTGAACCACGTTGAATTTTTCAATCTCTTCAACATTTTCAACCAAATAGTTTCCAATAGCTTCACCAATTTGCACAGGATTTCCTTTAACCATGCGCAGCATCGGGAAAACGACAGTTGTAATATCTCCTTCAAAATCTTTACGAGTGGGCTGTAATTCTACCGTTTCAAGTTTTGCATCGTACAGTTTTTCGACTGCCCTTTTAATCTGAATTTCCAATGTTTGCTGAAGTGTCATTTCTAAATGCTGGATGTTTGGTACTGGATGCTTTAAGCCTCCCTACTTATTAATAATAAAAGACAAAGATACTTTTTTTGAATATACTCACTACACATAGGAATCCGAAAAATCGGGTTTAATAATTTGAAAATTATC
>CAZFUX010000258.1:0-2808 GCA_964522085.1 uncultured Aequorivita sp. | reverse complement strand
TTTTCAAATTATTAAACCCGATTTTTAGGGTTCCTATGTGTAGTGAGTATATAACGCAGTAGACATTGAAAAACGAATCATAAAAAAGAACGATTTGGAACGTTTGGAAATTATTTATAAAAAATGGCTGACGAACAAAAGGCTAATGTACAACCTTTCCCGGAGTGCATTCCGCCTCCGTCTCCAAATGCTCCAAAAGTAAAGAAGGAGGAGAAAAGTGATATTCCACCGCCGCCTCCAACTAAATCAAGTAAGAAGAATCAAAGTATAAGTAAACAAAAAAATGATTCCATAATATATTATAGTAGGGACAAGCTTATTACTGAAGAAGAAGCAAACGAATTAGAAAAAAAGAACAAAATTTTATCAGTGAATATAATTAAATTGGATGATGGGAGAAGCAAAGTAATCATAACTGAAAAGCCTACTTTAGATAAAAAAGCCCCTTCAGCAGAAAACGGAAATTTATACACCCCAGCCCAAGCCCCTCCACCGCCAAATACAAATATGGTGGAATATGTGAAGGAATTGGCAAAAAGAGGCACTACTTTTTACATAGGCCCTCATAAATACAGTGCAGAGGAAGCCCTTAAAATGGTTCAAAAAAGTACGAATGAAGTTACAATAGATGTTAGCAAATATCCAGATGTGCATTTGGGTGGCTGCTAAACTTAAAGGACAAAATATTTAAAAAAATGCTTCCAAATTAAAATCTGGAAGCATTTTCAATTTGTTCAAATTTCTTAAATTTTATTCCAAGTATCATTCAAAACATTAACATCTGGCAACATTTTGTTTGGATCTAAAATTACGCGCTGTACTTGTTTGGTCGTTTTTAAAAGGTGTGTCCAGCTATTGCCTCGCTGCCAAATTTCGACAGGAAGGTTTATATTTTCAGTTGTATTATCTGTAAATGTTACCTGAAGTTGCACAGGCATTGGTATTTTACCATCATTTTCAACAGTAATTAAATAATTTCCTAAGTAAGGTTTTACTTCCGTAATACCCAGATCTATATTTCCATTACCATAAAACCAACCTTTCCAAAACCAAGAAAGATCTTCGCCTGCCACATTTTCCATGTGGTTAAAAAAGTCGTTTGGCTGTGGATGTTTGTATGCCCACGTGTGAATATAACTTTTAAAGGCATTATCAAAACGTTCAGGACCAAGAATGTATTCGCGAAGTATGTAAAGCCCTGTAGCTGGCTTGTAATAAGCCGTATAAGCAAGGTTTCGGGAGTTTGCAATATCTGCATAGGTATCTATTCCTTCTCTATTCTCATAATTTAAATATTGAATTAAGCTACGAGGGTTATTAACCGATAAAGGAAATTCCCCATTATTAAAAGCTTGGGTACTGTAATGATTTATAAAAGTGTTAAAACCTTCGTCCATCCAAGGATAGCGGCGCTCGTTACTACCCACTATCATTGGAAACCAGTTATGCCCAAATTCGTGATCAGTAACATCCCATAGATCTGCTCCTCTGCTCTTATAATGACAAAAACTTACACCTGGATATTCCATACCGCCTACACTGGCTGCAACGTTTATAGCATTATGATATGGATAAGGGAAATATGTTTTTGAATAAAACTCTACAGATCCCTTTGTGTATTCTGTGGACCGTGTCCACGCTGTTGTACCGTCACTTTCTTTTGGATAGACAGATTGTGCTAAACCAGTTTTTCCTCCTCCAAGATTCATACGAGCGGCGTCCCATATAAATGCTTTTGATGCTGCCCAAGCCACATCACGCGAGTTCTCCATTTTAAAATGCCACGTTAGCGTGCCATTCGCTTTAGCATGGGCTATAGGTTTGCCAACTTCTTCTGGGTTTATAATATAAACGGTTTTGTCGCTTTTTTCTGCTTGCGCCCAACGCTCTTGTTGTGTTTTTGTAAGTACTTCTTTTGGGTTTTGCAAAACTCCTGAGCAGATTACTGTTTGATCTGCTGAAGCAGTAATCTTTACATCGTAATTTCCATATTCGCAATAAAATTCGCCTGCACCCAAATATGGATCTGTGTTCCAACTTACTACATCATCAAATACCGCTACTCTAGGATACCATTGCGCTAAAGCGTATATAGTTCCATCTTTTACTTCAAGACGTCCCATTCTGTCCATTCCTTCAACAGGAACTTTAAATTTAAAATTCATTTTTATATCAACTTCGCCTCCTTTTGCCGCAAGTGGTCTGTCAAGCCAAAGCTGCATACGGGTATCTGTAATTAAATATTTTGAAGAAGTACCTGTTTTTGTTTTTGTTGAAATGTTTGATAATTCGAAACCACCTTCCACATCGCCATTGTAGCGATTGCCTTGGACTGGTGTGGTTAAGGTTCCGCGTGAGTTTTCAGTGAAACGGTCTTGTTCCAAATACAGCCAAATAAAATCCAACATTTCTGGGCTGTTGTTGGTGTAATGAATGCTTACCATTCCCGAAATGATGTGGTTAACATCGTCTAAAATTGCTTCCAATTTATAGTCTGCAGAATTCTGCCAATACTCTGGACCGGGTTTTCCGGAGGCTGTTCGGTACATGTTGCCCTGCCTGTATGTAAAATTATCGAAAAGAGGTTGGTTATCTTGTTTTACTTGCTGAGCGGTTATCGTAACCGAAAATGTAGAGAAAAACAGTATTATTAATAGACTGCAGGCGAAATATTTCATCACAATTAAATTATTAAAAAGTAGATCGCTAATGTACTAAATGAAATTTGAAATTGATGTTAATTTGAATGATTCACTAATTAAGACCGTTGCACGGGCTAGTCGATTTCTTGTAAATTTCGTATCTTAC
>CAZFUX010000257.1:0-2822 GCA_964522085.1 uncultured Aequorivita sp. | reverse complement strand
AACCAGTAAAATGGTTAGATTTTATGTGCCCCAAATTTATTTAGGACAGGATTGTCAAAAAACCACTGTATCGCAAAAAGTTAACAAACCATTTGCAAATGATTTAGGTAAGATTTTGTAACTTTTGACTGTTAAATTAAGAGCTATGGTTAAAGTATATTCACGTTACGGCATTTTAATAGCAATACTTTTAATTGCTTATTTTTTAATACTGAAAGTAATCGGCCTGCACGAATACCCCGTATTAAGTGCTGTCAATGGCCTAGTCTTTGGATTGGGAATATATCTTGCAATGAAGAAATATGCTTCTCGAAAAAACAACTTTAAATATGAAAAAGGTTTTGAAGTAGGATTGTTTTCTGGAGGAATTGCAACTTTAGTCTTCACAGTTTTTATAGCCATTTATATGTATCAAATTGATACAGAGTTTTCTGCCGCCATAATGAAAAGATGGAACCTTGAATACGACTTGGGTACGCTTATGTTATTATTATCTATCTTAATTATGGGTTTTGCCACAACTTTGATCTTAACGCTCACTTTTATGCAGCTTCTTAAAAACTCTTGGAACACTCAGGATGGCAACAGGAACACACTTAAATAAAATCCAATCTCGATAACTATCGGGACAAATTCCAAATCTCAAAAAAAATAATTTGGGTTGAAGACTTGGGCTATTGAGTTTTAAAAGATTAAACAAAAAACACTTTGTTATTTCCATTTTAAAAATTATATTTGCACCCGCTTTTACCGTAGGGGTAGAAGCATTATGTTTAACTAATTTATAAACGATTCGCTATGTACGCAATTGTAGAGATAGCAGGGCAGCAAATAAAAGTTGCGAAAGACCAAAAGGTTTTTGTTAATCGTCTATCAGTAGAAGAAGGAAAAAAAGTGTCTTTTGACAATGTACTTCTTATTGGTGACGGAGACAAAATTACCATTGGCGCCCCGGCTATAAACGGCGCTCAAATAGGAGCAAAAGTCGTAAAGCACCTAAAAGGTGACAAGGTTATTGTATTTAAAAAGAAAAGAAGAAAAGGTTTCCGTAAGAAAAACGGTCACCGTCAATCTCTTTCTGAAATTGTAATCGAGAGCATTGTAGCTTCAGGAGCTACACCTGCCAAAAAAGAGGAACCGAAACCAAAACCTGCAAAGGCAAAAGCTGAGAAACCTAAAAAAGAAACTAAAGTTGCTGCTCCAAAAGCAGAAGCTAAAGCACCAGCAAAAAAAGCTGCTAAAGCTGATGATCTTAAAAAGATTGAAGGTGTTGGACCAAAAGCTGCAGAAGCTATGGTTGCTGCTGGATTGGATACTTTTGCTAAAGTTGCAAAAGCAAAACCAGAAGCTATCGCAACTATTCTTTCTGATGCAAGTTCAAACTTGGCACATTTAGTTACAGAAACTTGGCCAAAGCAAGCACAACTAGCTTCTGATGGTAATTGGGATGAGCTAAAAGAATTACAAGACAAATTAGATGGTGGGATTGAAAAATAATCCAACTGAAGTATAATATTTAAAACCGAAACAAAATGGCTCACAAAAAAGGAGTTGGTAGTTCTAAAAACGGTCGCGAATCAGAATCGAAACGTCTTGGCGTTAAGATTTTTGGAGGACAGGCTGCAATTGCAGGAAATATCATTGTAAGACAAAGAGGTAATACGCATCACCCAGGTGAAAACGTATACGGTGGTAAAGATCATACCCTTCACGCTAGAGTGGATGGTTTGGTAAAATTCACCAAAAAGAAAGATAACAAGAGCTACGTTTCAATCGTTCCAAACGCTGAAGCATAGTATTAACGATCTTGTTTAAAATTCAAAACCTTCACAGCAATGTGGAGGTTTTTGTTTTATAACATTTCTTATAAAGCTAGCGTAGTAGTAGTTTCAAATTTTCTTCAGAAACGTTAAGCAAACCCACTTTTGGCAATCGTTTGGTTAACTCTCGCCAATTTTCATCTTTTATGTAGATATTCGGAAGTATTTCAGCAACACGTTCTATTTGTTGGTCATTTGCTAAAGTTATTGCTGTCCAGTATTGCATTTCCAAATTTTCTGGAAACATTTTCATTGCAGCATTATATTCTTCCATAGCGCTTTTTATTTCATTTTTTTTAACATATAAATCGCCTTGGTTCATATGTTCATATGCTCTAAATACATTTAGAAGTCTATCAATTTCTTTTATAGGATTTTCAGAATCATCAACTCTTAAATCAATTAATTTGTCATTCCAAGGCTCTCCAGAAGCTTTTGCGGCAAAGACTGACAGTGTGCGGCGGATTGTTTACCACGTATATCGCCTCCGGCATTCTGTGCAGCTTGTAAAACCACTACCATTCTTTCTGCTAAAAGGTATTTCACTATTTCTTTTCCAAACTTTCTCCATTGCTGGCACTACTTTATCATTCAACATCATATTTGCTTGTACCGAAAAGTTTTCGCCATTGGCGTGACCAGCATAATCTATACAGCTTTTACCGGTATGTGTTGCAACCCTACTTTGTTTATCGAGAATTGCAACTTGTCGGAAATTTCTTCCTTCATCATCGTTCAATAAAATATCTAGTGCCTCTTGAGGAGATTTCCCTTGTTTCAATAAATCTAAGCCACAAATTCCGAAAGATCTGTTGGTAAAAGATTGTGTGGCAACTACCCCAACTCCTACTTCGCCCCAGGAAACACCCGTACCTACACTAAACCAATGACTTTGTACCGTTCCGCCATTTCGCCAGTTTTGGCATCACGAGCTACAATAGAATATGTGTGGACTACCTAATAAATTTGGCACTATTTTTTATGCTACATTTTTAAAGTTTT
>CAZFUX010000256.1:0-2829 GCA_964522085.1 uncultured Aequorivita sp. | reverse complement strand
GATATACCCCTTTTACCTTATTGCTGTTATTCAACAATACAACCTTGAAGGTTTCTTGTATGCCTATAATGTCTTTGTCCCAATCTTCATAAAGTAGTTCAGCCGCATCTTGCGAATTGCTAATTTTCTGCCACATTGAGGATTTTAGTTCACCTTTGTAACTGATTTTTATTTCGTTAACTTGTGCTTTCATTGTACATATAATTAAAGTGTGAATAATGAAAAAGAGGGCGCAACTTTCGAGAGGAACGCCCTCTTTAATTTTAAGTTCTACTTGTCGTTTTTACTTCCAAGTAAAAGGATTTCATTCGCTTCGATTTCGGTAACATATCGCTTGATACCCTCTTTGTCCTCATAGCTTCGAGATTTCAGTTTCCCCGAAACACCTACTTCTTTGCCTTTTTCAACATATTTTTCAATGATTTCAGCAGTCTTGCCCCAAGCTACTACCGTATGCCAATTGGTATCTGTTTGCTTTTCGCCTTTGGCATCCTTGTAATACTCGTTTGTTGCTAGTGAAAAACGGGCGACTTTTTTACCGCTTTCAAGGTTAGTAATGGCTGGTTCTTGTCCAACGTTTCCAATTAACTGTACGTGATTTTTTAAAGTACTCATAATAAAATATTTAAAGATTAATTAAACTACCGTCCGAACCATTCAGACAGTTTATATTTTTATTTTTTTGAAGTGATTTACTTATTATATCTTGAGCGTTTTCCTTTTTTGTTTTTTTTGGTGCCGCTTCCTTTTTGATGTTTTTGTAAGATTTCATAAGATTCATTTTAGATTTACTTCCCATAGCGCCCTCGCTGTTACCTTTTTTTGTTGCTGATACATTTTCAAGATTTTGAATTGATAAGGACTTATAAAAAAGAGCGAGGTACGAGCCTGATTTATGCAGTCTGTTCAAGTTCAAAATATTGGTGTTTTGCTGTCAAAAAAAGGGTATAACAGCGAGGGTGTGGATGTACTTCTAAAAGCTTTTGTGAAGTATAAAAACATAGGAAGTGGCACCAAATGATTAAATGGATTTCCTATCAAGCGGACTTAATTCACAATTTTAGCTCGGGAATGTAGTGTTCCTTCCCAGAGCATCGGGAAGGGTTAGCGGAATGAAAAGCTAAAATTGGGGATTGTGTTCAAGACTTGTGTAGAGAAGCTCTTTTCCCGAAATGTAGCTTTTCGCGAAATGCAGGGGAATGTGCTGAGTGGGTTATGAAACTCGTATTCAATGAAAGGCTAATATTACTTTTGTGAGTAGTTAGCTCACTCTTCAAAAAGTTCCTTCTGTTTTTCAGGTAATATCTTTATCTCTGATTCTTCAGCATTTTTCAATTTATCTTTTAAAGCCTTTCTTCTTTTATCATAAATCCATCTTCTTAAATTATTCAAAAGCCCCATTTCATAATCTGAAAGTTTGCCTGGTGCGATTTCAGTCATTGCATTCAACTGTTCCTTGTTTTTAAATTGACTAGCATACTGAAGACCTAACCATGTATAAATATTTACCCATTCGGTAGGCATTGGTGCTTCATAAGTTCTAGGCATTATATATGCTAAAGTTTCTGTAAGCGATGCCATTTCTTCTTGCTGCATTGAACATAATAGTCGTGATAATTTTATATTTTTAAGTATGTCTTTTGGTATTGTATCTTGCCAAGCGGATTTAAAAACAATGATAGGACTGGTAAGACAATCCATAAAATTGAAAACGAAATCGTTAGTTCGCTTTTTATTTGACTTTGATGTTTTCTTCTTTGTTTGTAAAGGTTCACACTCGAACCCAAAATCAAGTTGTACTAAATTGAAATTTTCCATAATATGAGATTTTAGTTTGAATAATATTCTAATAGTGTTCGATAGTTCATCGGAT
Organism: uncultured Aequorivita sp.; assembly: GCA_964522085.1. Taxonomy (GTDB): domain Bacteria; phylum Bacteroidota; class Bacteroidia; order Flavobacteriales; family Flavobacteriaceae; genus Aequorivita. The sequence goes on along the minus strand of CAZFUX010000256.1, from coordinate 956 downwards.
GCTTATCTCTGTAGTAGGCTAAGTGACTTTCTGCACTTTCAGTAGTGTAATTTTCACTACTTAATTGATAATGTTCTTCTGCTTCTTGAAGAGCAATGTTGGGGTTTTTAGATACTTTTTTCATAATGCTAAAATTTTAGTTAAACAATATTTGAGCAGTACCCAAACGGAAGCTAAAATCTCAGCTCAAAAGGAAACGGAATAAATAAGCGTTGGATGATGCGATGGCTTTATGCCGTAGTCTTTTGATGGGTGTATTTTACGAGTTTAACTTTGGGCTAATATTGATTGAATACTCTCTCTTTTGATACCGCCATTGTTTATTGAAGAAGTCTTTTGAATAAAAAAAAGGGAAGCCAACACGATGTTGACTCCCCTTTCACAACAAAAGCTAAGCGCTCAATACTTGCACTTCTTTTTCAAGACTTGCAATACGCTCATTTAAACGTTTCTCACGCTTGTCTCTTTTCTCTGCATATTCTGATTCAATGCTCGTAATTTTGCTTTTATAGTAGCCTTGCATTGCATTATAGAATGATATGTTGACCAAATTATTTGTATGGTTTTGTTCCCCAAAATGCACTTGTTTTGTAAGGATAAATCGTATCAATTTATGGAAGATTTCCTTTTTGAAATTCTTTTTGAAATTCTCGACAATTTCAATTCGGGTCATTTTGGAAGTATCGCCTAACAGTCCTGAAAAGTATTTTTGTTGACTCATATAGTCCACATTGTTTTCATAGAGCGATAATGAGAATGCTACCATTTCATCTACTGAAAGTGTTTTCTTGGTATCAATGTATTTCGTTTCTCGAATCATCTCAATAACTTGCTCGAATTGCTTGTTGTTCTCAATTTGCTTCTTACGAATTTCACGTTCCTTGATTTTCTCGATTTGTTCATCAGGTAAACAATCGGCCATTTTTCTATTGGCCAACGGTACAGAACGTACTTCT
>CAZFUX010000255.1:0-2852 GCA_964522085.1 uncultured Aequorivita sp. | reverse complement strand
GCAAGACAATACGGCAACGGTTTCTGAAATATCATATAGTGTGGGTTTTAATAGCCCCAGTTATTTTAATACAAGTTTCAATAATTATTTTGGTTATCCCCCAGGAGAAGTTAAATTTAGAAAAACTGCTGTAAATGAAGAACCTGCTATTTTAGAACCAAAGAAATCCAGCGTTGGTCATTATATCCCTCAACCTGACAAACAAAAGAAAAAACCAAAAATATTGATCTATTCCCTTTTGGGTGTCGCCCTATTACTTCTTATTTTTGGCGTGGCGGTCGCCAATAAAGAAACTTCAAAAGAAAAGATTGGAATATCCACGTTTAACCTAAATAACAAATCAATTGCTGTACTTCCCTTTAAAAACCTTAGTGACCAGAATGAAAATCAATATTTTGCCGACGGGGTAATGGAAGTTATATTAAATAAGCTGTCCAGCATCAAAGAACTAAGGGTAATTTCTAGAACCTCGATAGAGCAATATAGAGAATCGACAAAAACCGTCCCCGAAATAGCTGAGGATTTAAATGTAACCTATATACTAGAAGCCAGTGTTCAAAAAGACAAGGGCCAAATTAGGATCATTGCACAGCTCATAGATGCCCGAAATGACCAACATATTTGGTCTACGGATATAAAGCGGGATTATAAAGATATTTTTGATCTACAAACAGGTATTGCAAATCAAATTGTGTCTGAAATGAACCCTAATATTACAGATCAAGAACGCAATCAAATAGAGAAAAGACCTACTGACAATCTGGAGGCCTATACGCTTTATTTAAAGGGAAGGTATTTTAAAAATAGGTGGAATCTGGACAAGAGCCAGTCCTATCTTGAAAGGGCTATTGAAAAGGATCCAGGATTTTCTTTGGCCTATTCGGCTTTGGCCAATGTTTATACCGTAAAAATGTATTTTGGGAATATGGCCGTGAATCAAAATATAAATATGGTAAGAGACCTCGCAAAAAAAGCAATTGCGTTGAACCCCAATTTGGCAGAACCACATACTACCTATGCTTCTATTTTACATTTATTTGATTGGAACTGGGCAACTTCGGAAAAAGAGTTTCTTATGGGCATTAAATTGAACCCCAACGATGCCACTATGCGAATCTATTATTCAAAATTACTACGTGTTATGGGGCGTTTTGAAGAGGCTAGAAAACAAACAGAACAAGCCCAATCCATAGATTTATTATCCGTTATGTGTAATTATTATAGTGCCGAGCTTTATTATCATTTGGGAGATTTAAAAAAAGCCCTTGAAGAAAGTAATAAAATTATAGAGCTTAATAAAAATGATATAGGTACCCGTAGATTAAATTTTGATATCTACTTGGAGCAACAACGATATGACGATGCTGTGCAAGAACTTCAATATATTATGAAACTGAATTCAAAAACTGAAATACATAGTAAAGAAATTCAGCACATATACACCGAATCTGGAATAAAAGGAGTGTATTCTTGGCTTATTGATTTTGATCTTTCTAACAAAGAAGACAATTACAATAAACCTTTTTATTTGGCACAGAAATTTGCGTTTATTGGGGAAGAGGACAAAGCATTGTCCATGTTAGAAAAAGCCATGGAACTACATATTTCAAAAATGACCTTAATAAATAGATATCCTTGTTTTAAAAACCTTAGATCCCATCCAAGGTTTAAGTCCATATTGCATAAAATGGGCCTAGATAATTTCTCAGACCTATAATTAATACATTTCCTCAATATTTACTGGGTTTCCAGCCATTGTTATTCCTACATTTTCTACTGTTTTGCAACATTATTGATATACTTTAAAACATATTTTAAAGATTTTGTTCAATAGTTAAATCTTTTACAACAATACTGATACTTAGCCCTTGCCATTAAGTATAATATTTGCTCAATAAGTTTTATTAACCTTTAAAAACAACTACAATGAGAGTTTCAAAAATTTACTTAATTATTTGCCTTGCCATAGTATTTACCTCATGCTCAAGTGATGATGATTCAACACCACCAGTAAAAAGTATAGATTTTATTAATGAACTGTTTTTGGCAGAACAAGGTGAGATTAAAATGGCCTTAAAAGATTTATTCCAAGGTGTGAAAGATTTGGATGCAGACAAACTTATATCATACCATCATTATGGTTCAAAATTCACAGATTTTAAAGATGGAGGTCCTCGAGGAAATTCAGAAACTAATGAAGCTGGTGAAAGAGGGTTTGTAGGTGCTATTTCTGATTTTGAACATGACTTAAATGATTTAAAAATAAATGTTTTTGGTGATGTCGCTGTAGTTACATTTCATGCAGATTTCAGACCAATTATTAATGGGAATGAGTTACATATTGTTGAGCAAGCAACGGTAATTTGGGTAAAAGTTAATGGGGATTGGAAAATAACTCATGAGCATTTTTCTCCTCTAATACCGAATTAGTCTTTTTAGTACATGTTTACACATCAACTTGTATAGTTGAGGGTGTTGTACAGACTAACGCTATTAACATCCTGCTCCCCCGAAGATGGGGTACGCCCAAGGAACACAAGGAATAGCTGGCACCGATGGAGCTGATGGTGCCGACGGTAATGCAAACGCAATTTCAGTTTTATTTGAAAATGTTCTTATTGCTGCTGAAGGGAATGTTAATTTAAATGTTCCAGAACTTACTCAGGACATCGTGGATAATGGTTTAGTAATTGGCTATGTGACTTGGTTAGGTAATAGTGGATATTATTCACTCCCATACTTCGAGGATAATGGATTATTAAAGATTGAAATAGATTATTATGAGGTAGGAGAAATTAGAATTTTAAACTACCATACCTATTCTGTGGATCGTGACTTTAAATTTATTATTA
>CAZFUX010000254.1:0-2877 GCA_964522085.1 uncultured Aequorivita sp. | reverse complement strand
ATTTAGGTAGTGAAATCTTGGATTCCCGAAAACCTAAATGGAGTGAGTATATATATTACTTCCGTTTAGAAATTTCATCCCTAACACTAGCTGCTTTTTCGTAATTTTCGTTGTTTACGGCTTCATCTAGCATTTTATTTAAATCGTTTAAACTAAACTTACTGAAATCTTCACTGGCTAGTTTTACAGATTCTTTGTCTTCACCTAAAATTAAATTTTCAATAACCGCTTCTTCTTTTTCAGAAATTGATTTTTTTGAGGTAGCGGTTTTTAGGTAAATACCAGCTTTGTCTAAGATGTTTTTATAGGTGAAAATAGGTGCTTTAAACCGAAGTGCTAACGCAATAGCATCGCTGGTTCGGGCATCGATAATTTCTTCAATTTTATCACGCTCGCAAATAATACTGGAGTAGAAAACACCGTCCACCAATTTGTGGATTATTACTTGTTTTACAACAATACCAAAACGGTCTGCGAAGTTTTTAAAAAGGTCGTGCGTTAATGGTCTGGGAGGTGTTATTTCTTTTTCTAGTGCAATGGCGATAGATTGTGCTTCAAACGCACCAATAACAATTGGTAATTTACGCTCACCATTTACTTCATTCAAAATAAGGGCATACGCACCATTTTGTGTTTGGCTATAGGATATTCCTTTTATGTTAAGTTTTACTAAACTCATATTCAGTGGTTAGTTTTCAATGGTCAGTATGAAGCGTTCAGTTATTACGGTTTATAAAAATACGAATTACTAAACAATAAAAAAGGCTGTTTAGATTTGGATGTTTCCATATCTGAACAGCCTTTTCCGAGGCGCAAATTAATAAAAAATTATGCGTTGGCTTCGGTACAATTTGTTTTTTTTCAAAAAATAAATTGTACCGAAGCCACCTTTACTATTTAGCGTTTAATTATTTTGAGCGTTGAATTCTTTTAATTTTTCGTTGAGTTTTGGTACAATTTCAAAAGCATCGCCCACAATACCGTAATCTGCGGCCTTAAAGAAAGGTGCTTCAGGATCGTTATTAATAACTACTTTTACTTTTGAAGCATTAATACCTGCCAAATGCTGAATAGCTCCAGAAATACCAATTGCAATATATAAGTTTGATGCCACCGGTTTTCCTGTTTGCCCAACGTGTTCGCTATGTGGTCTCCAGCCCATATCGCTAACAGGTTTAGAACAAGCTGTAGCTGCACCCAAAGTTTTTGCGAGGTCTTCGATCATTCCCCAGTTTTCAGGTCCTTTCATTCCACGGCCAGCAGAAACTACTATTTCGGCATCGGCAATGGTTACTGTATCGGCTGCTTTGTCTACGGAAACAATTTCCATATCAAAATCGTGGTCGTCTAGGTTTGGTGAAAAAGCTTCAGACGTGGCTGAAGTTTTGTTTTCCTTTAAACCGTAGGAGTTTTTTCCCAAACCGATTATTTTAATATCGGTTGTAATTTCAGTTGAAGCAAAAGCTTTGTTTGTAAAAACGCTATGCTTCACTTTAAAAGGCGAAGTGCTTTCTGGCAATGCTACTACGTTTGGAACAAATCCAGCTTCCAAATTTACAGCCAAGGTTGGTGACAAAAATTTGCTGTTTGCACTAGAAGTTAAAACAATAACTTTCGCACCTTCACTTTTTGCGGCTTGCCCAATTACATCTGCATAAGCTTCGCCATTAAAGTTGTTTAATTTATCGTTAGAAACTTGCAATACTTTAGAAGCGCCATAGTTGCCTAATTCTGATGTGTCATTAGCATTAATGCTAATAGCCGTGACGGTTGTTGCCATTTGGTCTGCAATTCCTTTTGCATAGGCGACTGCTTCTAAAGCAATTTTTTTAATTTTTCCTTCTTCTGATTCGGTATATACTAAAACTGACATGTTTTTTTCTTTTTTATATTCTTAAATTACTTTCGCTTCGTTGTGCAAAAGATTGATCAAATCATCAACATTATCAACCAATTTTACCGTTCCCTTTGGCGCTGGTTTTTCAAAGGAAACTGTATTTGTTTCCGTATTTGAAGCAATTGGTTCTTTAACGTTAAGTGGTTTTGAACGGGCTTGCATAATGCCGCGCATATTTGGGATACGAAGATCGCTTTCTTCAACCAAACCTTTTTGACCGCCAATTACTAATGGAAGTGAGGTTTTTAACGTTTCTTTTCCGCCATCTATTTCACGGATTGCTGTGGCTTTATTGCCTTCAATTTCAAGGTTTATACAGGTATTTACGAAATTTGCACCTAGAAGCTTGGCTACCATTCCGGGAACCATTCCACCGTTATAATCAATAGATTCTCTACCGCCGATAACTAAATCGTACCCGCCTTCTTTTGCAACATTAGCAAGTTGTTTTGCTACCGAAAAACCATCTGTTGCGGGTGTATTTATACGTATTGCTTCATCAGCACCTATTGCCAATGCTTTGCGGAGAGTTGGTTCAGTTTCTGCTCCGCCTACATTTACAACGTGTACAATTGCACCTTGTTTTTCCTTAAACCACATTGCGCGGGTAAGGCCAAATTCGTCATTTGGATTTATTACGAACTGCACACCATTTGTGTCAAATTTTGTGTCGCCGTCGGTAAAGTTAATTTTTGAAGTTGTGTCCGGTACGTGACTTATACAGACTAATATTTTCATTTTGTAGATTTTTTTTGAATTGAATAATTTTAGCAAATTAAGCTCTGAAAAGAAGTGAAATTCGCTTGCGTGCGAAGTTAAGAATATTTTGGCGTTTATTTGCTATGCACGCATAGGAAATTTAAATATAAATCTTCACTTTTTTTATAGTTGATGAAAATTTAAGCCAATATTGTAGTTCCATCACATTTTAAGACCGTTGCACGGGCTAGTCGATTTCTTGTAAATTTCGTATCTTACTG
>CAZFUX010000253.1:0-2937 GCA_964522085.1 uncultured Aequorivita sp. | reverse complement strand
ATTTTCAAATTATTAAACCCGATTTTTAGGGTTCCTATGTGTAGTGAGTATATAATCAAATTATCGCTTAGCAATATATGAAATTTTAGAAAGGTTAAGAAAAAGTTAAAGATATTATTCTCTCTTTTTTGAATCTATCCAAATAGTTACTGGACCATAATTTATTAAAGCCACATCCATCATAGCCCCAAAAGTTCCGGTCTGCACTTTCTTATTGGTTTCATTTTGAAGTTTAAGTACAAATTTTTCATAAAGCGGAATTGTAATTTCAGGTTTTGCAGCGTTTATGAAAGAAGGGCGATTTCCCTTTTTTGTATTTGCATGAAGTGTGAATTGACTAACCACCAAACAGTCGCCAGAAACATCTTGCACCGAAAGATTCATAGCGCCATTTTCATCCGAAAAAATACGTAAACGAGCAATTTTTCCTGTTAACCAATCTATATCTTCTTGAGTATCTTCTGCTTCAATGCCTAGTAAAATAAGCAATCCCTGACCTATTTTAGATACTGTATTCCCTTCAATGGTTACGGATGCTTTTTTTACTCTTTGGATTAATACTCGCATTTTAGAATTTTATTTCTCGTATATATCTTTTCGGAAATGCTCATCTTCACCTTCCAAAATCTGTAAATAGCTTTTGTAGCGCGACCAAGCTATATCTCCGTTTTCAATTGCTTTTTTTACTGCGCAATGTGGTTCTTCAAGATGTAAGCAATTGTTGAATTTGCAGTTTTCTTTCAGCTCAAAAAATTCTGGGAAGTAATCGCCTAACTCTTCTTTATCAATTTCTACCACACCAAAACCTTTTATTCCTGGTGTATCAATTATTTGTCCGCCAAAAGAAAGATCAAACATTTCGGCAAAAGTTGTAGTGTGTTGCCCTTGTAAATGCTGATCTGAAATTTTTGAGGTTTTTAAGGATAATCCCGGTTCAGTGGTATTTATTAAAGTAGATTTTCCCACACCGCTATGGCCAGAAAACATCGTTACTTTGTTTAGCATCAATGCTTTTACTTTATCAATATTTTTTTCTGTAATTGCTGAAATACCAATACATTCATACCCGATTTTTCGATATAATGCTGCTAGAAGTTTTATCTCCAGCAATTCATCGTCATTATAAGTATCTACTTTATTGAAAAGAAGCACGGCTTTTATATGATATGCTTCTGCGGTAACCAAAAAACGATCTATAAAAGTTGTAAAAGTTGGTGGATTGTTAAGTGTAATTAGCAAAAAAGCAACATCAATATTTGAAGCAATAATGTGGGTTTGCTTTGATAGATTTACAGATTTACGGATAATGTAATTGTCGCGCTCGTCAATATGCTTAATAACGCCAACGGTTTCATCGCCCTTTTTTCCAACATCAAAATCTACGTGATCACCTACCGCAACAGGGTTTGTGCTTTTTATTCCGCCTATGCGAAGTTTCCCCTTTAAGCGGCAATTGTAAAAAGTTCCGTTTTCTGCTTTTACAGCATACCAACTTCCGGTAGATTTATAGACTAGGCCTTTCAATATAATTTAAAATTCAAGGTTTAAAATTCAAGATTTACGAAAATACTGACTATTTTATAAGACTTTAATCATTTATAATCTTTTTCTGATGACTAATAGATTCTTGGTGAATGGCTTTAAAAATTCGTAAAATAAATTCTTCGCTCAGTTTGTTTTCTTCACCTTCCAAAATCATTTTTCCTAAAACTTCGTTCCAACGTTTTGTTTGAAGAATGGCGACATTGTTATTCTTTTTCAGCAATCCAATATCATCCGCAATTTTCATACGTTTTCCCAAAGATTCTATTAATTGATGGTCTAAAACATCAATCTGAGTACGTAAGGTATTCAGCTTATTATTAAACTCAACCGCATCGCCCTCTTGTTTTCTGATTCTTAAATCTATCGTCATTTGGTCCAATGCCTTTGGTGTAATCTGCTGCGCGGCATCACTCCAAGCGTTGTCTGGGTCGTAATGCGTTTCTACCATTAAGCCGTCGTAATTTAAGTCTAGTCCCGTTTGGCAAAGGTCAAAAATAATATCTCTTCGCCCTGCAATGTGTGAAGGGTCTAAAATAAGTGGCAAATCTGGAAATTTATTTTGAAGATCAATCGGTATTTGCCATTCCGGATTGTTGCGGTAACGCGTTTTTTCGTACGTTGAAAAACCTCTGTGAATTACCCCAAGATTTTTTACATCTGAAGAATAAAAACGTTCCACAGCACCCAACCACAAAGCCAAATCTGGGTTTACAGGGTTTTTAATCAGCACAATTTTATCTGTTCCTTTTAATGCATCTGCAATTTCTTGAACTATAAATGGCGAAACCGTTGTGCGTGCGCCCACCCACAGAATATCTACATCATGTTTCAATACCAAATCTACGTGATTGGCGTTTGCTACTTCAGTTGCGATCATTAAACCCGTTTCTTCTTTTGCTTTTTGCAACCATTTAAGTCCCAAAGCGCCCACACCTTCAAAATTTCCTGGGCGCGTGCGAGGTTTCCAGATTCCAGCACGTAAAACTGTTGCATCAGTTTCTTTTAGTTGGTGTGCTATTTTTAACACTTGCTCTTCAGTTTCTGCACTGCAAGGCCCTGCAATTACCAATGGGTGTGCAAGTTTCATGGCATTTAGCCAGTTACGTAGGTTTTTATTATTCTCCATCAACTAAATTTTTTACAAGATTACTAGGTGTATTTTCAAGGTTTTGTCTGTAAATTCCTAATACTTTCAGTTCTTCAACTGTTTTGCCAAGCATTGTGATTACTTCAGAAAAAAGGGCTTGGTCCTCAAACAAAACATCTATAAAAAAAACATATTGCCAAGGTTTTTCAGGAATGGGTAACGATTGTATTTTAGTAAGGTTTATATTAAAAGCTACATTCAAGGTTCTAACGCAACAAATCGTTGTCGTTAATTAATGATGCTAA
>CAZFUX010000252.1:0-2946 GCA_964522085.1 uncultured Aequorivita sp. | reverse complement strand
AATTTAGGTAGTGAAATCTTGGATTCCCGAAAACCTAAATGGAGTGAGTATATTGAAGATCTCCAAAGTTTCCTTGATTGACCAAATTTTCAAGCCAATGGGTGCTTACAACGGAATTATCATCTACAGAAGTCATTATTAAATCTTTTTTTCCGTCTGTGTTTATATCTGCATATTGAAAATCAATAATATTAGTTCCACCAGATTGAACCCACGCAAATTGATAAATAACCTGCATAGGTCCAAAGGTTTCATTGCCCAGATTTTTGTACCAAAAGATCTTACCTTGGGCATATACAAATTCTGTTGCAACAATATCCAACAAGCCGTCATTATTAATATCTATCAATGATATTTTACTAAAATCCCATGCATTTTGGATCAATAAATTTTCTGGGCCAAAAGTCCCGGCACCGTCTATATTTTCATACCATACAATCCAACCCGTAAATGTATCCGTGATTGATGCAACCAAATCTTCATCCCCATCATTGTCCATGTGCATTGTTACCACAGTTCTTATAAAATCTTCTTCAAATATAATTTCCGGCAGGCCAAAATTTCCCGAGCCATTAAGGTTTTCCAACCAAGCAACATATGATGGGTTATTACTATGGTATAAAATATCCATGTCACCATCAGTGTCAACGTCAATAAAATCAACTGAAAGATAAAAAACCGGAGTTTCGTTAATAATAATTTCAGGGCCGAAATTTCCTTGACCATCCAAATTTCGATACCAACTCATTTTATGAGTTTCTAATCCTGCAGTCAATACATCAACAAACTCATCATTATCAATGTCAAAAGGAATAGATAAATAAGGTCTTTCAGTAGTTGTAGAAATTACCTGCTGCGCTCCAAACTGCGCAAACAAAGAAACAGCGTAGCACATTGAAAGTGTGAAAAGTAGAATTGTTTTCATATTAAAAGATTTAGAATAAATATATCGTAATTATTTGACAAAATAAAATCACAACTTTTATTTCTAATCCACTTAGAAACACTACTTTTGCACCCTCTAAAAAAAGGAGCATTGTTATGAAAATTAAAAACATCGCCATTATTGCACACGTTGACCACGGTAAAACCACGCTGGTTGATAAAATTATGCACCACTGTAGTATTTTTCGTGAAAACGAAAATACTGGAGACCTTATCTTGGATAATAATGATTTGGAACGTGAACGAGGTATAACCATTACCTCAAAAAATGTTTCTGTAATCTATAAAGACACAAAAATCAATATTATTGATACCCCTGGTCACGCCGATTTTGGTGGAGAAGTAGAGCGTGTATTAAATATGGCAGATGGTGTTTGTTTACTGGTAGATGCCTTTGAGGGCCCAATGCCACAAACACGTTTTGTGCTTCAAAAAGCAATCTCACTTGGTTTGAAACCTTGTGTTGTAATAAATAAAGTTGATAAAGAAAATTGTACTCCTGAAGAAGTTCACGAAGCAGTTTTCGATTTAATGTTTGAATTAGGTGCCGAAGAATGGCAGCTAGATTTCCCAACCGTATATGGTTCAGCAAAACATAACTGGATGAGCGACGATTGGAAAAAGCCAACAGATAACATTGAGCCTTTGCTAGATATGGTTTTGGAACATGTTCCAAAACCAGTATTTGAAGAAGGAACTGTGCAAATGCTAATTACTTCATTAGACTTTTCATCTTTTACAGGACGTATCGCTATCGGTCGTTTGCAACGTGGAACTTTGAAAGAAGGTATGCAGATTGCGCTAGTTAAACGCGACGGAAAAATAGTAAAATCTAAAATAAAAGAACTTCACACTTTTGAAGGTTTAGGCCGTAAAAAAGTTACTGAAGTACAAGCTGGAGATATTTGTGCCTTGGTGGGCTTAGAAGGTTTTGAAATTGGAGATACTGTTGCCGATGTTGAAAACCCTGAAGCTTTGAAAACTATTGCAATCGATGAGCCTACAATGAGTATGCTTTTCACAATTAACGATTCGCCTTTCTTCGGAAAAGATGGAAAGTTTGTTACTTCACGCCACATTAGAGAGCGCCTTGAAAAAGAGTTGGAGAAAAACCTTGCCTTGCGTATGGAACCAACGGATAGTGCCGATAAATTTATTGTTTTTGGCCGAGGGGTTTTGCACCTTTCTGTATTAATCGAAACGATGCGTCGCGAAGGTTATGAATTACAGATTGGACAGCCACAAGTTATCATCAAAGAAATTGATGGTGTTAAATGTGAGCCTGTAGAAGAAATGACTATCGATTTACCTGAAGATGTAAGTGGAACCGCTATTAATATGGTGACCATTCGAAAAGGTGAAATGGTAAGTATGGAAGGAAAAGGAGATAGAATGATATGCAAATTCCTTATCCCTTCTCGCGGAATTATAGGTATGCGTAACCAATTGCTTACTGCAACTGCTGGTGAAGCAATTATGACACACCGTTTTCTTGAATACCAACCGATGAGAGGTGGAATTCCAGAAAGACAAAACGGAAGTTTGGTATCTATGGAACTAGGTTCTGCAATTCCTTATTCTATCGATAAATTGCAAGATAGAGGTCGTTTCTTTGTAAACCCTAACGAAGATATTTATGAAGGACAGGTTATTGGTGAAAACACACGTCAAGATGATATGGCTGTAAATATCACTAAAACCAAGAAAATGTCAAACGTACGTTCTTCGGGTGCTGATGATAAAGCTAAAATTATTCCTGCCGTTAAATTTTCATTGGAAGAAGCTTTGGAGTATATCCAAAAAGATGAATATGTTGAAGTTACGCCACATTTCTTAAGACTACGTAAAATTTACTTGAAAGAAACAGATCGTAAGCGAAATAAAATTTAATAATTAACACGATATATGTCTAGTCCTAAATAACCGATACAGATTATTAAAGGATTAAATTTTATGCTTATCCGTAAGGTTCCCCAAGATAATTCCATCTATGTGATACAG
>CAZFUX010000251.1:0-2974 GCA_964522085.1 uncultured Aequorivita sp. | reverse complement strand
ATAATTTTCAAATTATTAAACCCGATTTTTCGGATTCCTATCTGTAGTGAGTATATATAAATACTGAAGTTATTTTTTTCATAATCACTGTGTATTATTGCATACCAAGTTTTTCTCTTACTTGACGGGAAACATCCAATGCATCCGAATAATAGAGCAATACTCCTTGATCAAAAACCATTTTGTAACCATTCTCCTGAGCAACAAGCGCGATTGCATTATTTATCTTGTTATAAATAGGCTCAAGTAACTCAGTTCGCTTATTCTGTATCTGAGCGACCATATCTTGTTCATATTTAACTACCTGCTGTTGGCGTTCATCTAATTTTTTTGCCTCTTGCTCTTGTTGGGCGGACTCAATTAGCCTCTTTCTATTTTTTGCTGAATTGCAATAAAATCGGCTTGCAATTGGGTTAACATATCCTGTCCACGCTCTTGTAGTTGTTTTTGCAGTGTTTCAAGCTTAGCCTCTGCTTGTTTTACTTCAGGCATTTCACTCAAGATTTGCGATGAATTAGCGTATCCGAAATTTTGCGCTTGCGCTGTTTGCAGACTTATAAAAAGGACTACAAGTAACAAAAGGGAGTGATAATAGAGCTTTTTCATTTTAATGTTTTTTTTGAAAATGACTTATTGTCAAGCAAATATACATTTAGGAGTGCTATTTTCAAAATAGCACTATAATCTAAACTCAATAAATAACTTTAATTACCGCCTTCCACCACTTCTATTATTTCTTCCTTTTGAAGATGATGAAGAGCCTCCTTTGTTTCGGCTATTGCCAGAGTTACGTCTATTTTGATGATGTTGTGCTTTTTGGCGTTTCTTTTCCGCTTCAGCTTCCTTAACATCTGCCATAGTTTCAGTTGGCTCAAAGTCTGAGAGAATTTTAGGCTGTAAACGTTCACCTATCAGTTTTTCAATATCTCTTAAGTAACCAACTTCGTCTAAACTTACTAATGATAGTGCTTCACCACTGGCTCCTGCTCTTCCTGTACGACCAATACGGTGTACGTAATCTTCGGAAATATTCGGTAATTCAAAGTTAATAACGTGTGGTAATAATGGAATGTCCAAACCACGAGCTGCAATATCTGTAGCTACTAAAACACGCACTTTTCCTTCTTTAAATCCTGAAAGCGCTCTGGTTCTTGCACCTTGACTTTTGTTTCCGTGTATAGCTGCTGAAGTAATTTTAGCCTTTTCAAGCTTTTCACTCAAACGATTCGCACCATGCTTGGTTCTTGTAAAAACCAAAACCTGTTGCCAATTACCTTCAGAAATAAGTTTTATAATTAAATCTGTTTTTTTGTCTTTATCAACTCTATAAACTGTTTGATCAATTTTTTCAACTGTAGTGTTTTCAGGCGTTGCTTCTACTAAAACAGGATTGTGAAGAAATTCGCCTGCCAACTTTTTTATTTCTTTTGAAAAAGTTGCTGAAAAAAGAAGATTCTGTCTTTTTGAAGGTAACAATGAAAGCACCTTTTTAATATCACGAAGAAAACCCATGTCGAGCATTCTATCTGCTTCATCTAAAACAAGTATTTCAACTTTTGAAAGTGAAAGCGCATTTTGATTTTCCAAATCCAGCAATCTACCAGGAGTTGCTACTAAAATATCCACGCCATTTCGTAAGGTGCGAATTTGTGGATTTGCACCCACACCACCAAAAATTACGGTTGAGCGTAGATCTGTAAATTCACTGTATTCCTTAAACTCATCTTCCACTTGTGCGGCAAGCTCGCGGGTTGGGGTAAGTATTAAAGCACGAATGGGACGCCTTCTTAAGGCTGGTTCGTTGTTCAATATTTGTATCATTGGTAAAGCAAAACCAGCGGTTTTTCCGCTTCCGGTTTGTGCCGAGGCTAATACATCTTTACGTTCTAAAACTAATGGAATTGCTTTTTGTTGAATTGCCGATGGCGTTTCATATCCTTTTTTGCTAATTGCTTGTAGCAGGGCATCGGACAGCCCAAGTGATTTAAATGTCATAAATTTAATTAAGTTGTAAGACCGCTGCGCTTGGAGATACTTTATCGCGGCGCTTTTAGAATTCGGTCTTTTTTTTGAAAACCATTAAAACTAAGAAGACGATTTTAATAAGCGGCGAAGATACGGCTAATTTTCTGCGTGGAAGCGAAAGTAATTAAATACGTGCCATAACGTTCGCCACTACTGCATCGCATTTATAATTTCCAAATTCAAAGATCGAAGTATCGTGAGTGGTTTTAAAAAGTTCTTCCTTCAACAAATTCTTGGCACGATGCAACCGCACTTTTACATTGCTGTCTGTTAATTTTAAACAATCTGCAATTTCAGGATTAGAGAGTCCTTCAACTTGTTGAAGGACAAAAACCACTCTATATTTTTCAGGAAGTCGGTCTACGGCTTGTTCCACCAAGGCGCGAGTTTCAGTTTTTATGGTTTGTTTTTCTGGGTTCATTTGGTTTGTACCTGGTAAATGGAATACGTTTTCAATACTTTCAGTTTCACCATAATTGGTGGTTTGGCGTTTTCGCTTTCTTAAATATTGCAATGCTTCATTAATACCAATTCGAATAAGCCAAGTAGAAAAAGACGATTGATTATTAAATTGTTTTAATTTGAGATAAGCCTTAACATAAGCATCTTGCATAATGTCTCGAGCATCATCTTCAGAATGGATATAACTTCTTACAACCCTAAATAAACGTTGGTTATATCTTCGCAACAAAATTTCGAATAGTTCCTTTTCGCCTTCCAATACCCGTTGTATTACTACAGAATCTGGTAGTTTGGTTAATGTAAACCTATCTTGTTGAGCTGCATTCATAGCTTTCTTTTCTTTTTAGATGCTATAGTTTGTTTAAAGTTACAAATTTTGTAACCGTCGTAGTTTAGAAACATCTAACCTTTAGAACTTTTAAATCAGAGAACTAAGACCGTTGCAATAGTCTTTCTAGATTTGTTTCGTTTTTCTAGTTTGATTTTT
>CAZFUX010000250.1:0-2982 GCA_964522085.1 uncultured Aequorivita sp. | reverse complement strand
CTGATGTTTTCATTACACTGAGGTTTTAGTGTATCGCTATTCCAGAACGGGACAAATAAATACAAAAAGAGGAACCAGTTTTAAATTGGTTCCTCTTTTTTTTTGAATCAAGACTAAAGGAATCAAGAGCCAAGAAACTTCTCAATTTAATCTAAAACCTTTTGTCTTGTCTTTTCTCTTTCCTCTGAGTTCTATTTCTTCGGAATGTTCTTTAAAATCTCCAACACAAACTCCCAATATTTTTGTGCCGAAGAAATACTTGCGCGTTCATCTGGAGAATGCGCTCCTTTAATAGTTGGCCCAAAAGAAATCATATCCATTTTAGGATAATTTGTGCCTAATATTCCACATTCCAATCCTGCGTGGCAGGCGGCTACGTTTGCTTTTTCGCCATTCATTTTTTGGTATAGGCTATCCAAAACTTTTAGAATATCGCTATCCATATTGGGTGCCCAGCCGGGATAATCACCAGCTAATTTAACTTCGTAACCCGCAAATTCAAAAGTAGAAGTTAATGCGTTTGCCAAAGCATCTTTTGAAGATTCAACAGAGCTTCTGGTTAAACATTCTACTTTAATATTTCCATTAGCAACTGAAACTTTTGCGATGTTGTTTGAGGTTTCAACCAAATCTACAATATCTGGACTCATTCTATAAACACCATTGTGTGCGGCATTCATTACTTTGAAAAAATTGCTTTGGTCATTATCTGCCATCACTTTAGCAAACGCTTTCTCATTCATTACAGTAGTAATGGATAAATTGGGTTCAAGTGATTTATATTCAGCTAAAATCTGATTTCTAATTGTATCAAACGCACCCAAAAATTTCTCTTCGGAAGTAACGACAACCTGCGCTACACTTTCACGTGGAATTGCATTGCGAAGACTTCCACCATCAAGCTTTGCCAACTGCATAAAATCTTTTGTGGCAAAAAGTAAACGGTTCATCAATTTGTTGGCATTACCCAAACCTTTAATGATGTCCATTCCACTGTGGCCACCGTTTAGGCCGTTTACAGTAATTATGTATGAAGGTGAATTTTTCGGCGCGTCGGCTTCTTTATAAGTTCCTTTTGCGGTAACATCTACACCACCAGCACAACCTACACCTATTTCGTCATCTTCTTCAGTATCTAAGTTTAAAAGAATATCGCCTTTCAGTAAACCTCCTTTTAAACCTTTGGCACCAGTCATTCCTGTTTCTTCATCTATAGTAAAAAGTGCTTCGATTGCTGGGTGTTCAATTTCGTTGCTTTCAAGTATTGCCATTATTGTTGCAACTCCCAAGCCGTTATCAGCACCAAGCGTAGTTCCTTTTGCGCGAACCCAATCGCCGTCCACATACATTTCAATTCCTTGTTTATCAAAATCGAAATTGGTATCATTATTTTTTTGGTGAACCATGTCTAAATGGCTCTGTAAAACCACCATTTTGCCGTCTTCCAAACCTTTGGTTGCTGGTTTTCGTACTATTACATTACCAACTTCATCTTCCATAGTTTCCAAACCTAGACTTTTTCCAAAGTCTTTCATAAAGGCAATTACACGTTCCTCCTTTTTTGAAGGGCGCGGCACGGCGTTTAGGTCTGCAAATTTGTTCCAAAGGGCTTTGGGTTGTAAGTTTCTTATTTCTTCGTTCATAGTTTATAGTTTTCGTTTTGAAAAGGTTTTTGCCACATTTCCACAAAATTACAGATTTACAACCGCTATAAAAATTATGTAGTGAAAGAATTACTTTGTAAGTTTGGTTTATGCAAAAACGAACCGCATTAATCCTTGCCTTATTACTTCCTATACAGATTATTTTTCTGCAAATCTTGAAACATTTTCCTGAATTTGTGGAAAAATATTACAGCCTTGGAGTTTACCCAATTCTATCAATAGCATCTCGTTATCTTTTTGGTTGGGTTTCTTTTTCTGTTGGCGATGTTTTTTATTTATTAATTGCAATACTCGCTATACGATGGATTTACAAGAATTTTTACAGACTTCGTTTTGAACCTTTCCGAGTTTTAATAGATGTTACTGCGGCAGTTTCAGTTGTATATTTTATGTTTCATATACTTTGGGCGTTCAATTATTATAGAGTTCCGCTTCATAAATCGCTTCAGCTAAAGAGTGATTATAGTTATGTGCAGCTACTTTCAACAACAAGAAATTTTATTGAAAAAAGCAACACAATACACCGTGAATTAGGGTATGCAGATTCCGTGAAAATTGATTTGCCGTACACGCAAAAAGAAATATTTAGCAAATCTTTAAACGGCTTTGAAAATCTTGAAAATGAATTTCCGCAATTAGCCTATTCGCCAAGAAGCATTAAAAAAAGTGGTTGGAGTTTGGGGTTAACGTATATGGGTTATAGTGGTTACCTTAATCCATTTTCGGGCGAAGCGCAGGTGAATAACCTCATCAAAACCTACAAATTTCCTGTAGTTGCTTGCCACGAGGAAGCGCACCAAATAGGCTATGCAGCGGAAAATGAAGCCAATTTTATCGCCACTTTGGCAACGCTCAACAACGACGACCAATACATACAGTATGCAGGTTATATTTTCACTTTACGCTATTTAATAAATGAAGTTGCTAGAAACGACGAAGCCGAATACTACAAACTTTTAGAAACCATAAACCCAGGGATATTGGAGAGTTACAAGGAAATGCGTGATTTTTGGGATAGCTATGAAAATCCATTCGAAACGTTTTCAAAAGTGTTTTGGGACAACTTTTTAAAAGCAAACAACCAAAGCAAAGGCATACAGAGTTATAATTATATGGTAGCTTTGGTTGTTAATTATTTTGAAGATAAACCATTGTAAAAAGTGAGACTCAACTACTTTTTACTTTACATATTCTGCTTCAGCAGGTTTTACAAAAACGGATGGATCTAGTATTGTTTCAGTAGCAGTAATCTTATCGAACTTAGCTCCATTCAGTAACTTAACGCAACAAATCTAAAATATTAGATTTGTAAAATGGA
>CAZFUX010000249.1:0-2991 GCA_964522085.1 uncultured Aequorivita sp. | reverse complement strand
TTTAGGTAGTGAAATCTTGGATTCCCGAAAACCTAAATGGAGTGAGTATATATAAAAAAAATGCCGCAATATTGCGGCATTTTTTTTATAGTTTTAAAGATTAAGCTGTAACCTCAGTTTCAATAGTTGCAAGATAACGCTCAGCATCTAGAGCAGCCATACAACCAGTTCCTGCTGCAGTTACTGCTTGGCGGTATTCTTTGTCTTGCACATCGCCACTGGCAAATACACCTGGCTTATTGGTTTTGGTAGATTTTCCTTTAGTAATAAGGTATCCAGTATCATCCATTTCTAACTGACCTTTAAAAATATCGGTATTTGGTTTATGGCCAATAGCTATAAAAAGTCCTGTAATTTCTATTTCCTTCTTTTCACCAGTTTCGTTGTTTACCATTCGTAAACCTTCCACTACAGTATCTCCTAAAACCTCATCTACCTCAGTATTGTAAAGTACTTCAAGATTTTTTGTGTTATTAACTCTGTGCTGCATTGCTTTTGATGCACGCATAACATCTTTACGCACCAACATTGTTACTTTATTGCAAATATTTGATAAATAAGTAGCCTCTTCTGCAGCAGTATCTCCTGCTCCAACGATTGCAACATCTTGATTTTTATAGAAAAACCCATCACAAACCGCACAGGCAGAAACGCCACCTCCACGCAATTTTTGTTCGCTAGGAAGACCCAAATATTTTGCAGTTGCTCCTGTTGATATTATTACAGTTTCAGCTTCAAGTTGGGTACCATTATCTACAGTTATTTTATGGATTCCTCCTACTTCACTGCTAAACTCAACGTTTGTAACCATCCCGATTCTTACTTGTGTTCCAAATCGTTCGGCTTGTTGTTGTAGTTGTACCATCATTGTTGGACCGTCAATTCCTTCTGGGTAACCAGGGAAATTGTCAACCTCAGTCGTAGTTGTTAATTGACCGCCAGGTTCCATTCCTGTGTACATAATAGGTTTTAAATCGGCACGGGCAGCATAAATGGCAGCTGTGTATCCTGCTGGGCCTGAGCCAATGATAAGGCATTTTATTTTTTCAATAGTTTCGCTCATGATAAAGTTTTTCAGTATTTTTTTCGAATGGTAAAAATAGTAACTTTAGAAGAAATGTGCCTCTAAAAGTTATGAAGAATTGTCATACTTTCATTTAGCTAGTTTATATCTTTATTTTGGAAGGTTTATTTGTAGTGTTTCAGAGCATTTACGCCTTATATTTTTGAATTCCCCATGTTCTAAGTTACTAAGCGTAGTAGAAGTATTAATTTCTTTGTTCCAAAAAGGAACCATTTCTGTAAGTTTTTTCTGCCACATTTCAGATTTTATTTTTTCGGGATATGCAAAATGCAAAAGATTAATCATTATATCCACAGCCACAGAAGCACCTGGCGATGCACCCAATAATGCAGTTATGTGGCCGTTTTTACTATGAACAACTTCAGTTCCAAATTCTAAAGTACCGCCTTCCTTTTCATCACGTTTTATAATTTGCACTCGCTGGCCAGCAATTTTTAAATCCCAATCGTGACTTTTGGCGTCCTTTAGAAATTTTTGTAGCTCTTTCATTCTATCTTCATGGCCCATACTTACTTGTGCTATAAGATACTTTGTAAGTGGAATATTATGCCAAAAAACACCCCACATAGAGGGAATGTTGTCCCGTTTAATACTTTTTAAAATATCAAAAGACGAACCTTGTTTCAAAAATTTTGTGCTAAAACCTGCAAATGGTCCAAATAGGAGTGCTTGCTTTCCATCAATATATCGTGTGTCTAAATGCGGCATGGACATTGGCGGTGCGCCAACTTCAGCCTTACCATAAACTTTTGCGTGATGCTTTTCAATTATTGCTGGATTGTTACAGATTAACCACTCTCCACTTATAGGAAAACCACCATAGCCATCTTTTTCGTCAATTTCTACTTTTTGAAGTAACGGTAAAGCTCCACCACCAGCACCAATAAAAACGTGTTCTGCATCGCAATGAATTTTTTTCTTGGTTTCACGGTTTTTTATTTTTACTAGCCAATCTTCATCCTCAGTTGGATCTATATCTTCTACTTCGTGCATTGTGTGTACTGGAGTATCAAACTTTTCTTCCAGTATTTTGAAAAACCTTCGGGTAAGCTCTCCATAATTCACTTCTGTACCAAGCTCCATTCGGGTAGCGGCGATTTTTTCAGAATCACTTCTTCCAGTCATCATTAATGGGAGCCACTTTTCCATTTCGTTGAAATCTTCAGAAAATTGCATTCCCTCAAACATTGAATGCTTTGTCATTTCGTTAACACGCCTTTTTAGAAAATTGACATTAGCTTCACCTTCAACCCAACTATGGTGAGGTACAGGATGAATAAAATCTTTAGGCTTTTCAATTAAACCTTCATTTATCAAGAACGACCAAAACTGTTTCGATTTTTCAAACTGTGAACAAACTTTTATCGCTTTTGAAACATTTATAGTTCCATCTTCGTTTTCAGGTGTATAATTCATTTCGCAAAAAGCTGAATGCCCCGTGCCCGCGTTGTTCCAAGCTGCTGAACTTTCTAACGCCACTCTATCAAGTCTTTCAAGAATTAATATTTTTTGATTTTTATCTATCAGTTTTAGCATTAATGCAAGCGTGGCACTCATAATTCCTCCGCCTACACAGATTAAATCATATTCTTTTTCGATGGATTTGTTTACTGTCATTTTTTGAATTTTACTCAAAATTAACGAAACAAACAAAACCGCATCCTTAAAAGAAGTATTTATATTTCTTTTGAATTGAAATCTGCATTAAATAATTAGGATCTTATTAAAAACGCAACTTGTAAAACGCTATAGTTTAGTTATTTTTACTTTTCAAAATTTAGGGGTGTGGCCCTTCGACAAGCTCAGGATAAATTGCACCACTTTGTAGTTTGGGATTGTTAAAAGCCATTATTTGATTAGTTTCACTACGTCTTAAGTTTACATTTCATAAATTCAATTAATAAACA
>CAZFUX010000248.1:0-2998 GCA_964522085.1 uncultured Aequorivita sp. | reverse complement strand
TGTAATACCACTAAAAAAACAACACAATGGAACTATCGATAATAAAAAATAAAATTCATAACATTCAAGGAAACAAAGTGATTCTTGATTTTGACCTCGCTGAACTTTATGAAGTCGAAACCAGAGTGCTTAAGCAAGCCGTTAGGCGTAATCTCAAACGTTTTCCAGATGATTTTATGTTTCAACTCCCAAAGGATGAGTGGAAAGAGCTTATCACAAATTGTGATAAGCTTCCAGAGAACATCAAATTCAGTCCTACCACTCCTTTTGCTTTTACTGAACAAGGTGTGGCAATGCTTTCCAGCGTGCTTAATAGCGACAAGGCTATTGACGTAAATATAAGCATTACGGCAGCATCTTACGGATTATGGAAACCTTAAAGAACAAATTGTCCAACTTGAAAAAGAAATGAATGTTAAGTTTAAAGATATTCATCAAGCTTTGAATTATTTGCTTCAAAAGGACAAAGTGCAGGTTGAGCAGGAAAAGAGGGAACGAATTGGTTTTAAAGGGTAACCTGAATAGTTAGTACAAGAGCAACAAAAATTTAAATTAGGATATCGTCCTAAAAAGGGTTTATTGTTTAATTCTGTTGTATAACGTCATACTAATAGCTACCGCTTTTTTATCTTTTCGATTAACTATTGCATCATATAATAGTTGATTGTCCTTTGGCAATCCAGCAAAATCAATAAGAGAATTGTTATGCAAAAAATCACTAAACTTATTCACTTTTCCACTGTAGGTTAATTTAGCTAATACAACAGAATCAGTGGTTATTACTTTTTCAAAGTAATAAAACCATCTTTCTCGACTTATTTCAGATAATTTTTCAAGTGCAATGGGATAAGCAGCCCTCGAAACACCATAACTATTACCTAAAAAGACAACCATATAAGCCTGGATACAATCAATTAAAGCTGGTGATGGTATTGTACTACCGAGATTTGCAAGTTTTCTTATGGCTAATGGCTCGTTATAGAAGTTGTTCATTTCGAAATGTGTTTGAAGAAGTTCTCGTGCAGCTTTTTTAAATGTAACAGACCTTAAATTTTCGGGCACAAAATCGAAACCGCCTACTTTTAGTAGTGCATTTTTTAATCCTGCGGATGCTGTAGTATTACCAGCAGCGGTTACATCTCTATAAGCCGTTCCTATATTCCACTTGTCATTTTCGCCTAGATTATCCCAAATGCTAGTAATTAGTAAATTTAAGTTGGCCAAAGAATGCTCTAGTCTCGCACCTTTATCGTTTTTTACGGAAGATAAAAGTATTGATGTTACTGTTCGCAAATAAAACAAGGGTGAATTTATTACTTGTTCTACCTGTGGGTCTTTCATTTGTAATGTTTCCCCAAGTAATCTATCTCTGAAATTTGAGAATTCGATTGCTATAGATATATCTGATTCACCTAGAATATATTGAATACTTGATTTTATTACCTGAATAGCAGAGATATTGTCTATTTCTTCTGTGGCTTCTTTTGAAAAAAAGTGAGTTATAAGCTCATTAGCTTGTCTTAATTTCAAAGCTGCGGTAGTACTTACTACACCTAACTGTTCTGCTAGTTCAATCGTTGAGTAATCTGTTAAAGCAGTGTCAATATTTGAATATTCATCTATGTCAGCACGACCCAACATTTCTCCAATAAACTTCATGCCTAAAGTCGCTAAAGTTTCCTTTAACTTCACCATATCCTTTTTCCAGGCGTATTCAGAAGCCATATCATAAGCTTTAATCTGAAATGCAGCTACAATTTGATTTTTTTGTTTTTCCGTTAAAGAATTTGCATAAGACACTATTTGATTTGTGTCGTTTACATCAGATGGAATTACTACTCCATCTGGGCCTTGCCATAATTGTAACTTACTCATTGTTTTTCCAAATTTTTGAATTGCCGTCTTGAGATTTGTAAAAACAAGCCTTAAACAATTTTGAATTAATCATTGATTCAAATGCTCTAGTTCTAGCGCCACCGATAGGTTGTTCCCCATTTTTATTGGGGATTGATTCAATGAACATATGATAGCCTATTATCTTTCCATTGTCGCTAATTAAAGTTATTCCATCATGATTTAACATGGAAATCATAACACTTGCATATGCTTTTAATGAGACGGAAGATTCATTTGTTTTTTCCCTTTCAGTATAAAATACGTAATCTGCAATGTCAATAGGTCTATCCAGATAAACACCATCTTTAAGTTTTACTTTTAACTTGGCAATAGAATCGTCTGAATTATCAATAACACCAATTAAGTTACCGTGCCCTTGTTTGATAGCTTGATTTATTGTTTTGTCAATAAAGGTTGTAGTTTGCAGTTGAAATTCTTCAGCACATTTTTTTGTAATTTCTTGAGAAATTTCAAAAATTTCATTGTTGGCAGATTGTTTACTGTCATTAAGTTCCAATGAAACGTTTAAGCATTTTTTTAATCCAGTTATTTCGACTGTTTTAGAACCAATATTTCTTATGTAAGCAATTGTCATTATATCCGATTGCACACGCAATGAACCTACTGTTTGCTCGTAAATTGAAGGGCTTGTTTCTATTAATTCGGCATCGACTAGGCCATATTTCATTCTTTCGCCTTTAACCTCTATAAATATTACCCAGCTTCCTAAAGCGAGTGGTGCACAAAGTTTGATGACATTATTAAATTCATTGACACTTAATTCGGTTTCTTTAATAACAATTTCCTTATTGGAAATAGTATCGAAAATTTCTAAATCATTGGTTACAATAACTTCGGGAAACAAAGTTTCGCCTTCTTCCTTATAATCTGAAATTAAGTTTATTATGTTCAGAATTCCTTCTTCTAGTTTTGTATTAGTTTTAAAGTTCTCATCAAATAAAAACTCTTTAACAGAATTCAATATATTGTCTCTTAATGATGAGAACTTTGTATATCTTTTCATTTATTGTGTTTCATGTTTTTCCTAACAAAGAACTGTGGCTAAAAACAAGTAAAAACTAACCTATTTTAACCAAAGTAC
>CAZFUX010000247.1:0-3002 GCA_964522085.1 uncultured Aequorivita sp. | reverse complement strand
GCTGTATCACATAGATGGAATTATCTTGGGGAACCTTACGGATAAGCATAATAAAATACTACAACTTAGCTTAGAGAGTAATGCAAATCCAAAATCTTTCAGTAAAGCGGTTAATAGACATATTTCTAGTTATTTTTCGAGAGACATAAAATTGCCAGATTCTATTCAACGTCCCGTAAAACTTTATGTTAAAGGACAAATTGTGGAAGCACCCGTTTTAAATGAAGTGTTTCTGGTAAATGTTCAAAAGTTGGACACTGTAAAAATTGCAGTAGATTTTGACCAGGCTGAAAGAAAATTAAAAGCAGATATTAGAGCCTCTCAAATTGTGTATGCTGGTAATGAATTGGATAGCTTAGCATTTACAATGGATACCGACCAAGAAAAATTTATCTTTGATTTTGGTTTCAATAATATTAAGGGCGATCCATTGGATATTCCAAGGACAAGAATTAAGGGAAATCAGCAAAATAATGAAATGAGTTTGAGCTTTAATTCTGTTTATAAAGACAGTACGCTTATAAACATCAAATCGCAAATTACGGGTATTTCAAAAAAACTTCGTTTTCACGTGCTTCCCGACAGTTTAATTTTAGATAGAAATGCCTGGCAAACACCTGAAGACAATGAAATACTTATAACAAATGATAATTTAGAATTTAATAATTTCCGTTTTAGCAGAGATAATGAAATTGTTGAACTCAGCAATAAAATTGAAGGTGTATCGCAAAATCATGTAGGTATTACTTTTGAAAATTTCAAATTAAGTGAAGTCCTAAACTATTTAAATCCTGCAAAAGAATTAGCAAAAGGAAGTTTAAATGGAAAGTTAATTGCTGTTGAACCCTATGGAAATATGGGGCTTTTGGTAAATATTTCCGTAGAACAATTAAATCTGCTTGATGTTGATTTGGGTCTGTTAACTATTGATGCAAAATCAAAAGGAGGCAATAGCTATGATTTTGATTTGGCCTTAAAAGAAGGTGAAGTAGATCTAGATTTAACAGGAGATTATGTGGCGACACAAAACGACGCAAAACTAAACTTAGATTTGAATATCAACGAATTTAAAATGCGAGCGTTGGAAGGTTTTACTTTGGGAGAGGTAAAAGATGCTGATGGAAGCTTTTCAGGAAAATTTAATGTTACGGGAAGTTCCGCCAAACCTGAGTACGACGGCCAATTAAACTTCAAAAATGCAGCCTTTACAGTAACAAAATTGAACGCTCCGTTTACCTTAGCAAACGAAACATTAAAAATAAATAATGAAGGTTTGTTTATGAATAACTTTACGGTGCGCGACGAAAACCAGAATAAATTGGTAATGACGGGAGATGTTGGCACAGAAAGTTTTATAAATCCTACATTCAACCTTAATATAAAAGCTAAAAATTTCCAAGTACTTAACGCAACAAAGGACGATAATGATTTTATATATGGAAAAGCTTCCTTTAATGCCGATGTCAATTTAACGGGCGATCTTCAAATTCCAAAGCTGGATGCAAAACTTACAGTAAATGACGGTACAGATGTAACGTATGTACTTCCAACTTCATCAGTAGCAATAGAAGAACGTGATGGTGTGGTTATTTTTGTAAATAGAGAAAACCCAGACGCTGTTTTAACCCAAACAACCGAAAAAACAGCAATATTTACAGGAGTTGATATGAATGCTTTTTTAAAAAAAGGAAAAGAAGCCAAAATCACAATCATAATAGACCAAGAAACGGGTGATAATTTTGAAGTTTTTGGTGATGGCGAATTCAATTATAATATGAACCCCAATGGAAGAATGACTTTAAGTGGCGTATATGAAATTGCAGGCGGTCATTACGAAATGAATCTATACAAGTTAGTAAACAGACGCTTTGAGTTAGCACCTAAAAGCCGTGTAAGTTGGTCGGGAGATCCTTTTGACGCCAAGTTAGACGTTAAGGCCATATATAGTTTAAAAGCTTCAGCTTTAATGGCGTCCGTTAGCTCTGGGGCAGACCCTTCAGTTAAAAACAAATACAAGCAAGTTTTGCCATTTAATGTTTATTTAAATATTGACAGACAACTAACAAAGCCTGAAATTTCTTTCGATCTTGATATGCCAGTAGACGAGCAAGGTGCAATTAGTGGACAGGTTTATAGCAGATTGCAACAAGTAAATAATCAAGAAGATGAGTTAAACCGTCAAGTTTTTTCGCTTTTAGTATTAAGTCGTTTTTATCCAGAATCTGGTATCGACGGTAGTGCTGGTAGTTTTGCCACTGTTGCCAGAGATAATTTAAACGATGCCGTTTCTGACCAATTAAATACTTTTTCAGACAAACTTTTGGGCAGTTCTGGCGTTCAATTAGATTTTGGATTAGATAGTTATACCGATTATCAAGGTGAATCTGCACAAGAACGAACCCAATTAGATATAGCGGCGCAGAAAAAATTATTTAACGATAGACTTATTGTGCGAGTAGGTAGTGAGGTAGATATACAGGGAAGTGGCTCAAACGACGAATCTGCACCTATTATTGGCGATGTGAGTTTAGAATATTTAATAACTGAAAATGGTCGTTACAGATTGAAAGGTTTTAGAAAAAATCAATTTGAAAATATAATAGACGGTCAAACCATTGTAAGCGGAATAGCTTTAATTTTTACACAAGAATTTAATCAATTTGATGAACTGTGGCAAGCATTACTTCGTGGTGAAACCAAAGAGGAAAAGGTAAAAGAAAAAGTTTTGAATGAAGAAGAAAAGAAGAAAGAAAAAGAGGCAGAAATAGAAAATGAGCAGAAGATTAAAGAAGAGAAGGAGGTTGAAATTGAAAAAGAGTGATTCGGCCTTCTATACAATCTCGATGAAAAATCGGGATTACTCAGGAGCCTTTACTAATTGGGTTATTGACTTAGGCACTTTGTAAATAGCGGTATATTCAGTACTTTAGGGTTAATTAAACAACTAAATTATGGAACAAAGATTCAAAATCCTCTCTATTTTCGAATTTCAAGAGCGTTAT
>CAZFUX010000246.1:0-3010 GCA_964522085.1 uncultured Aequorivita sp. | reverse complement strand
ATAATTTTCAAATTATTAAACCCGATTTTTCGGGTTCCGATCTGTAGTGAGTATAGTATCCGTTTTTTTACGGTTTACAATAAAAGACTCCAATTCGATACCGTATTTGGAGTCTTTTATTTTTGGTGTAAGTGCATTGTATACCGTGTCCAAGTATTTAATGTTCGCATCATATACTTCACTAAGCAATAAATAAGGGGCAACTTCTTGTTCTTTATGGTTTAGTGCGAAGTTAATAGTTGCAAAGTATCTGCTTGTATGCAACGCACGTTGTTTTTGTTCATTTTTTATTGCTGATGAATCTTTCAAATCTTGATCTAATTTAAAGCGTTCTTCAATTAAACTTAGGTTTTTATTTACATAACGATTTCTTAATTTCATAAATTCCTTTAGAATACTATCGTTCTTAGAGCCAGTAACCACGGCAGCATTTCCAAAATTTTTTAAGTTTGTTGTAATGTTTATATCGCTATTTTCAGCAAAAAAAGTAATGCGGTCGTCTTTAAGTGAACCATCCTTCAATCTAACATATAGATAATAAATTTCTGGACTTGCTACTTTATCGGTAAAAGCAAAGTTAGAATTGCCATCAACCACAACAGAATCTACAGTTACTAAAGCAGTATCCTTAAATTTTTGAAGCAGAAGCGTTCCTTTTTTTAAACCTTTTATAGTGCCAGAAAGGTTCATTATTTCAGTGTCTTTAGTAGTACAGCTAATAATAGACAGGAATACAAGTGTAATTGATAGAAAATAGCGCATTTTATCTTTTTTTAAAGGAATGCAAATATGGATAATATTTTTTAAATGAATAATGAATAATGAATAATGAATAATGAATAATGAATTTTAAACTAGAAACCACAAACCATTAACCAGCGGACGCCAACTGCATAAGTACAGTACACAAAATAGCACCAACAGTACCAACAGCATACCCAAATACGGCTAATAGAACACCAACGGTAGCCAGCGAAGGGTGAAAAGCGGAAGCAACTATAGGAGCAGAAGCCGCACCACCAACGTTAGCTTGGCTGCCAACAGCCAAGAAGAAGTACGGCGCGCGAATTAGCTTTGCAATTAAAATCATAAGTCCAGCGTGTACAGCCATCCAAACTAAACCTATTACTATAAGCCACATGTTGTCAAAAATAAGGGTTAGATCCATTTTCATCCCAATACTTGCAACAAGTATATAAATGAAGACGCTACCAAATTTACTAGCGCCAGCACCTTCATACGTTTTAGCCTTTGTGAATGATAGTAACACCCCAATCATGGTTGTTATGGTAATCATCCAAAAGAAGCTTGAATCTAGGAAAGTAAAGATATTTCTTGTTATTCCTTTCGGCATGCCATCTACTACAGATATGAAAAAACTACTAAGAATATTTGCTCCAAAATGTGCAAAACTAACTGTTCCAAAGGCTATTGCGGCAAGAATCATTAAGTCGGTAAGTGTTGGGTTTCGGTCTACTTTTTTGGCATATTCAGAAACGTTTTCTTTCAATTTTTCTATTGCAGAAGTATCTGCTTTTAGCCATTTGTCAATTTTCGCAGATTTCCCAATTCCGAATAAAATAATCGCCATCCAAATATTAGCAACCACAATATCTACAAACACCATCCCGCCGTAAAGTTTCTGGTTATAGCCGTAGATTTCTAACATAGCAGTTTGGTTAGCGCCGCCGCCAATCCAGCTACCGGCAAGGGTTGAGAGCCCACGCCATACCGCATCTGCACCTACGCCGCCAACTGCTTCGGGATGTATAGTACCTACAATTAAAACCGCTAAAGGACCTCCAATTATAATTCCAAAGGTTCCTGCAATAAACATAATCAATGCTTTTGGTCCTAAGTTAAAAACACCTTTAAGATCAATACTCAACGTCATAAGGACCAAGGCAGCAGGCAATAAATAACGACTAGACATATAATATAAACTTGTGCTACCAGTTATAGCTTCCCCAGTTTCAGAAACAGTTGTCCATTCAGGAGCAATAACGCCAGAAGTTGTTAATAAAGCAGGAAGAAAATAAGCCATAAACAAGGCTGGCACAACGCCATAGAATTTTTTCCAAAAACCTTCTTCACGCGAGGAAGTATAAAAAATGAAGCCCAAGGTTATCATTAAAATTCCAAAAATAATAGTGTCGTTGGTAAAAAGGGGAGTATTATCCTTAATAATTTCGGCGGCTGTATCTTGCATTGTCGATGATTTTCACGCAAAATACATTTTTTAATTCAAAATTCAAGATTTGACAACATACAACCAGAAACTAAATGTCAGACTGAGCGTGGTTGCTGAGCCTATTAAAATACAGTTGAACACCTTGTTCTAACCTAAATATAAAACCAGACAATCGACTATCAACTATTTCAATATAAACTCACTAACAACCGCAATCAACTCTGACATAACAGGTAGATTATAGATATTATACGATTTACTGTTTTCCAAATCATTGCCTTTCACTTCTTTAAAAATATGGTTCATATTCTCAATAATATTATAGGTGACATCAGGCTTTGCATCTCGCAATAATTCAGCTTCAGAAATTTGTACTTGTAAATCTTTAGTGCCGTTAATTATCAAAACAGGTATGTTTAGTTTCACTATTTCCACTTTTGGGTCATAGAGCATCCAGTTTCTAATGAATGGCTGTCTATTAAAAAGAATATCTAAATCGTTTTTACTAACCGAATATTTCGTTTAACAATCCTGCTAAGCGGATGCCTCCTTTTTGTAGTTGGGTGCGTAGAGGGTTCATATATTTATACATATAATTGTAGCTTAGCTTCTCGCCTACTTCAGTATTTGCGTAGATGTCTTCACATAGTTCGCGGCTTTCGTACATCCAGTCTAGTACAGTTCCTTTTTTAATTGCTTCTACTTATAGTTTTGAAAGTACGTCGGTATTTGCGGCTAGTTCAGTATAAGTCATTTCGTAGGAGTCTATACTCACTCCATTTAGGTTTTCGGGAATCCAAGATTTCACTACCTAAATTA
>CAZFUX010000245.1:0-3022 GCA_964522085.1 uncultured Aequorivita sp. | reverse complement strand
AATCAAACTAGAAAAACGAAACAAATCTAGAAAGACTATTGCAACGGTCTTAAATTATGAATTATTAATAGGACGCAAAAGTACGTTTGGTTCGGAATATTACGAACTAAACGGTATTAGTATTTTGTTAAATAAAATTTAGGTGGTTTCTGAAGCCGATTTTATTTCAATTTGCTCCCGAAGTTCGTTACCGTGCTGATCTACTGCTATTAAAAGATACTTTCCAGGTTTTGGAGAAATTGCCAACTCATGAAAGGTTTCAGTCTTCCCAATAAATTTAGAGTCCAAATACCAAAAAACTATAGTTTCTGGAGAACGATGTGCAAGTTTAAAAATAACTTCATTTACATTTTCATCAAAATTCTTCGGAAGTAAAACCGCCTCATTTTTCTTCGGATAAATGAAAGCCATCAACTTTTCGCCTTCCTGCAAACAGTTTGCAACAAAAGCTGGCAAAGGATGATATTCCGGGTGAAGTGAAGCGTAATAATATTCCATAACTGGAGGTAATGCGAACCAGTTTTTTTGAACCATTTCTGAAAGCGGATAACAGGAAGAATTCACCCGATAATTTTCCGAAGCATTTAAAAATACGGTTTGATGATACGGACAAGCTTCAGTTCTCGCTCCGTTTTTTGGAATCCATTCCATTTTTATTTCTTCACAAAAAAGTCCTGTAAGATGACCACTTTTAGTGCAAATTTCAGCTTCCACCAATTCATCATACGGAATTTTGAACCATCCACTTTGTTGCAAAACATTTAAAACATCAAACAAAACTGGTGCGGCGGCTTGAATTCCCGTTAGGCCCGGACGCCCTTCGCCATCGGCATTTCCAACCCAAATGCCTATTGCGTATTTTGGCG
This sequence comes from uncultured Aequorivita sp., assembly GCA_964522085.1. Classification (GTDB taxonomy): domain Bacteria; phylum Bacteroidota; class Bacteroidia; order Flavobacteriales; family Flavobacteriaceae; genus Aequorivita. The sequence continues at coordinate 2,156 of CAZFUX010000245.1, read as the reverse complement.
TAACCCCAACTGCCCACGCATCTTTAAAGCCATAACTAGTTCCCGTTTTCCAAGCCAACGGCTGACTACTTGTAAAAAACTCCCAATTTTCTTCTCCGCTAGGGCGGTTCACTTTTTCCATTGCTTCGAAGGTTTCATAAATTGCTCCTGCATTCCAAACCGAAGGATTTTGCTGAATTTTTCCGAAGTCAATTTCTTCGTGTTTTTTCACATAAATAGGTTCCATAAATTCATTCTTTCGGTATTCGCTGGAAGAATTGTTGAAGAAATTTAAGGTGGAAGCCATTCCTGCATACGCTTTTGTAATATCCCACAAACTGCTTTCCGTACCGCCTAAAATCATAGAAAGTCCGTAATAATTTGCGGGTTTATCAATTGCTTTTTGATTCATTTTTCCAAGAATATTGTAGAATCTTTGAAACCCAAAATCGCGCAACATCCGCACCGCAGGAATATTTAGTGAACGAGAAAGTGCAACACTTGCGGGAACAGCGCCATTGAATTTTTTATCAAAATTTTCGGGAGTGTAACCATTTACAGTCGTAGGAACATCTGCAACTAATGTATTTGGAAGAATCTCGCCCGCATCAAGCAAAGAAGTAAATAGAAAAGGTTTTAGAATACTGCCTGTACTTCGTGATTTTTCAATTATGTCTACATAATTATTATGCTCGCGCGTTGTTGGCGAATTGCCAACATACGCCAAAACTTGGCGCGTGTTCACATCTAAAACTAAGACAGAGAGATTGTGAATTTGGTTTTGAGCCAACATATAATGATGCTCTTTTACAATGTTGTTTACTTTTTTCTGAAGTGAAAAATCAATTGTGGTTTCAATGCGTTTTCCGTGATGCTCCTTGCGTATCTTTTCAGTTAAATGAGGTGCGTATTCTGGCAATGGCAACGGTTTTCCGGGTAGTTTTTCGTCTAAAGCCAGTTGATACGTAGTTTCATCAATTACTTCATTTTTGAAAAGTTTCAGCAATAAAGCATCTCTTTTTTGCTTTAAAATTTCTTCATTCCTCCCAGGGAAAATAAGTGAGGGCGCATTTGGAAGAACAGCCAAAGCAGCAGATTGTCCCCAACTTAAATCGCTTGCTGGAATCCCGAAATAACGCCACGAAGCAGTTTCCAACCCAACCACATTTCCTCCAAAAGGTGCATACGAAGCATAGAGATTTAGAATAGATTTTTTCTTATAACCCGCTTCCAAACGTGTGGCTTGAAAAATTTCAATTAGTTTTTCAAAATAGGTTCTTCCTTTATTTTGCCGAGAAAGACGGATAACTTGTTGGGTAATTGTACTTCCGCCACGACGGGAATCGCTGGTAAGATTATTCCAAAATGCTTTTGAAATGGAAAACGGATTAAAGCCGGGATGCCAATAAAAATGTTCATCCTCAAAATGTAGAATGCATTTTTCAAATCGTTCTGGAACGGAATCCATTTGCGGGAATCGCCATTGGCCGTCATCGGCAATGCGCGCGCCGAGCATTTGCCCGCTGCTGCTTTCTGCAACAGTTGCCGTGGGAACCTTGAATAGTGGTGATGGTAGGCAGAATAGCCAGACTGCAAATAAAATCAGCAGGATGCTGAATTTTATTTTGTGTCTTATTAAATAGTTATGTAAAAGCGGAATTTTCAATTTAAGTTCTAAAAATAATTAAGAATACGTTTGTCAGTCTGAGCCATTATTATCGGAAGTTGAGGTCGATTGCCTTTTGTCTGGATGTCCATATTCAGTATAATTTTTTGAAAATTCAACCAAATCATCCCATTTCTCTTCAATCAGCGCAGTTTTCTTTCTTCGTGACCAGCCTTTTATTTGTTTTTCAATTTTTATTGCTTCGCTTGGATTTATGCATTGCAGATACCATTTTAATTCAACAGGTCTCCTTTTAAAAGTGTAACAATCTTTCTTTAACCCTTCATTATGTTGTACAAGCCTTCTATCTAAATCATTAGTCATTCCAGTATAATAGGAATTATCAGAGCATTGAAGAATATATGTGAAGTAAAATCTCATCTATTCAAATTATCTTATCATTTAGTGCTTTAACTCACAGCGTGGTGCTTCGACAAGCTCAGCATGACATCTTTATTTATTATGCTTATCCGTAAGGTTCCCCAAGATAATTCCATCTATGTGATACAGC
>CAZFUX010000244.1:0-3033 GCA_964522085.1 uncultured Aequorivita sp. | reverse complement strand
AATTTAGTGTAAACAACAATCTTTAACTTATGTAAACTATGTATCTTAACGAACACCTCTGTAAGTTTTATTAATTCGTGCATTCGTGGCAAAAATTTAAAAAAACGGCTTGTACTGCTCAACTCTAAAATCTATAGTAGTTTTTTTAGGAAATTTGGCTTTCATCTTTTTATATGCATCAAGGCTACCCACTGCCCTATTTGCAGCTCCTGAAGGCGCAATTAACGATATTGTTTTAATTATTCTGCCATTATCTGGAAGTTGAAATACATGAATACGCGGTACTTTGTTTGAAACAACTTTAAGTTGAATATTATACTCTTTCAATTTTCTTCGGAAGAAATATTCTGGGCCGTTTTTGCTGTTTCCACCCGTGAAAAGTAATGTATTAATTTTAGGGTTTTGCTGAAGCACGGCAACCAAATCTCGCAATTCAGCTTCTTGCATCCCAATGTCTGAAGCATCTATCTTTTCACGTTTTGCGGAAGCAACCATATCACAAACGCCTATACCTCTTTTTAGCAGAAAATGTTCGCGTTGTTCAATGGCTTCAGTGGTGGTTTCAAACTTTAAATTTAAGTTGAAAATCTTGTCCAAGATTGGCCATAACTGTCCATCACGGCTTCCGTAACAAAAATCTACGTCGCCGTCTTTTAGCACACCAGTTGTAAAACGTGGCGGCGGTAACGCACCTACAATTAACTTTGTTGCGGTTTCGGGAATATACGGTGGGTATGGGTGGATGTGGTGAAACAAATTTGGATTATTAGATTGCTAGACAAGTCGATTATTGGAATTATCTAATAAAAACAGGCTCATTCCCCTTCTCAGTATATTCCTCACTAAAACCATAACCATCATAATCAAACGCCTTTAGTTCATCCAAGGTTTTTACATCTTTATCAATTACAAAACGCACCATACTTCCTCTTGCTTTTTTGGCGAAGAAAGAAATTATTTTCAGTTTTCCATTTTTGAAATCTTTAAAAACTGGTGAAATTATTGGTACTTTCAATTTCTTTTTATCAATAGCATTGAAATATTCTACGCTGGCAAGATTTAAGAAAAGTTCGTCATTTTCCAATTCTTCATTCAATGTTTCGGTAAGTGTTTTTTTCCAAAAGGCATATAAATCCTTTTTACGGTTTATAGAAATTTTTGTTCCCATCTCCAAACGATAAGGCTGTATTAAATCTAATGCACGAAGCATTCCATACATTCCTGAAAGGATTCGTAATGAGTCTTGCAACAAATCAATTTTTTCTGAAGGAATGGTGTAAGCATCCAAACCTGTGTAAACATCGCCAGCAAAGGCGTAAACCGCTGGACGGGCGTTTTCTTTTGTAAAAGGCGTTTTGAATTCTTTATAACGCTGGTAATTTAGTTCTGCCAATTTATCGCTGATGTGCATCAACTCGCCAATGGCTTTTTTGCTTTTTCGTTCCAGTTTGCTGTTTATGAGTTCAGCTTCATCCAAAAACTTAGGCTGAGTGACTCGTGCTGTGGGAAGTTTGGCTTCAAAATCGAGTGTTTTTGCTGGAGAAACTACTATTTTCATTTATTTAGCTTTTTCTTCAAAAATAACTAAACAATTCTGAATTCTGGCTTTGCTACAAATTTCTATTTTGCTTTACAAACAGAAATTCACTCAGCCACCTTTACTTTATTATTTGAATATTAAATCTTGAATATACAGTTTATTCAATCCTTCTACCAGTTGTAGTAAAACTAAGCCCTTGCGATTCTGCCAGTGAAGTCATTACCCCTTCAAAAAGTGGTTCAGGGGTTTTGGCATTTGTAGCCCATTCAAAAATAAAATTGGCGCCGCTGCCACCGTGTTCATCGGCTTCCTCTATTACTATTTCTACAGTTTCCACCGGCTTTAAACGGATGGGTTTTTTAAAGTAGTGACGAATTAACTCACCTTTGGTATTGTAATAATCGGCTTTTGAGATGTAAATAGTATCGGTTTTACTAACATTTCTAATACTCACCATTGCAGTAAGATTGTGCGATTTTTCTAATGAGAAACTATAAATATGCGAATAGATGCTGAGATAGGTTATTCCTATTTGCAACGAGTCTTTTGCAGGAATTTCGGCATAATGATCCTCCCAATGATTTGGATGGTACGAGCTTATTTCCTTTTCTTTAAGTTCGTCGCAGGCTGCAACCATTCCGAAAAGGAAAAGTAGCACTGTAATTTTTGTTATTTTGAAAATTTTTTTCATTTTAAATTGTAATCAATAAAATTACGGCTTTTTATTGATGTCACCCTTCGTTTCGAGCAATTCATTAATTTGCCATTGTCTTGCTTGTTGTTGATTTGCCAAGTTTATCGCCTTATCGATGGCTTCATTTGCCTCGGCTACATTACCGTTTTCCAATTTAATTTTAGCCAAAACATTATAACTATCAAAATTGCTCGGATTAACTACCAATGCATCTTTCAGCAATTGTTCAGCTTCTTCATACTTTTTCTTTTCCATTAAATCACCAGCTTGGGCGTTATTGAACAGCACAAAAGCATTTGGACTTAAAATTTTGAAAGCATCACTAACTTTTTCCCTTTCTTTATCATTTTTCTTCAAGATATAATTTGTGTATCCCACAATAGATGACGTAATATTGAAAATATTTCCATATTGCTTCTGTACTTCATCGTAATGCTTATTTAGTTCTTCAACAGAGGAGAAGTATAGGTTTTCCACATACCACGTTTTAAAGATAGCACCCAATGCCCATTTGTAGGTTGGTAACCCAACGGAGTTGTGGGTTTCATCGGGAAACTCTTTAAATTTTACGTTTTTCTCTTTAATAGGCTCAGGAATTTTTTTCAGAAATTCAGTAACACCCATTCCTTTTTCGTTGGCAAGCGAAATGTATAAACTTGCTGTTGTGGTGTTGCTTTTACCCCAGGTATCTTTCAGCACATCTTCCATAGCATTTTTACCCCACCAAAGCGCAGGGCTGATTGCTATGTATACTCACTCCATTTAGGTTTTCGGGAATCCAAGATTTCACTACCTAAAT
>CAZFUX010000243.1:0-3034 GCA_964522085.1 uncultured Aequorivita sp. | reverse complement strand
AATTTTCAAATTATTAAACCCGATTTTTCGGGTTCCTATGTGTAGTGAGTATATTCACTTTATTTACAAACGTCTTCGGAAAAACTTCAATGTATTTTGTTTTGTTTTTGTCTGCTTCCTCACCTTCGGTTTCACAGAAATTCAGAAAATCGTCCAACACTTCATGGCTTTGCTCAAAAAAACGATTGTGAACATTCTTTTGCGCACCGCACCCTTTTATTTGACTATCAGACATAAAAAACTTTGAAGATTGGGTTTCTTCAAAGTTTTTTACTATTAGGAATAAATCCTTTTATATTTGGAAATATTCCTATTTATTTATTGCTTTATTGAAAGCTTCACTTCCGCCAACAACTGGAATTTCAATACTCGTTCCATCAAGATCAACAGTGAGAGTAGTTCCAGGTTTTGGTAAAAGTGTGAATTCACTATCACTTGAAAAAATCATCAAGCCTATTTGCTGTCCTGCAGGAATTATTTGATCGTCCGGAATTAAATCGAAGGACATTTCATAAAACTTGCCTGGTTTTAACGGTTCACTTTCGGTAATGGATTTGTAATTCTGTGGGTCTGCCCAACCTCTTGTAATAATGTTGTCGGTTATTTTTGCGTTTTTGTCAGTGTTCCAAGGTAAAGAAACCATCCAAACAGAAAGATTTGCCGCTGGTTTGCTGCTCGCCAATTTAATATTCAGTTTTGAAAGACCTGAAAGATGCAAATCTTCCTTTAAAATAGGTGTTACAAAAAGTAGTCGATTTTCAGAAGTTGAAAGTTGCGCGAGTTCACTTCCTGAAAAATTATAATCATCAAGTATCGTCTGAGTAACTTGTTTCTTACTTTTTTCAACAGTCAAAATTCCTTCATTTTTTGAAGTTGCTTTTAAATGAAGCGTAACCTTTTCAGCATCTGGATTTGGATAATCTGCGTAGGGTGTTGGATTGCCATTGTCATCATTTTCACGAACTATCCACGCTTTTGGACCATTTTCAATATCATTTTCAATTCCGAAGAGGTAATGTGTAAACCACTTATTCATCATAGAAAAAGGAGGTGGACCGCCGTGTCCCTTTTGATGATAATAGATTTTTACGGGTAATCCCATTTCTTCCGCAGCCTTGTAAATTCTGTAACTGTGCTCTGGCATTACGTTCCAATCATTAAACCCGTGCGACATAAATAATGCGGCTTTCATTGGTTTCATATCGTTCAGATAATCGCGGCCAGCCCAAAATTCATTGTAATCGCCTGTTTTGCGGTCAATGCCATTTTTGATTTCTGTATCACGATACACTTTGTTATTGTGAGCTCGTTTAGACTCGTCACCACTGTGGATGAAATCGTAAAGTACATCAACATCTTCCCCTAAATAACCATCTGGCGAACGCACCAATCCGTTAGAACGATAATAGTGATAATAGGAAGTATTTGGCGCAATGGGAATAATTGCTTCAAGTCCTTCAACACCTGTGGTTGCAGCAGCCAACGGAATTGTGCCGTTATAAGAAGTTCCCGTCATCCCAACTTTTCCTGTGGCCCAATATGCTTTTACTTCTTCGGTTCCGTCTGGAGTTGTATATCCTTTTGCACGACCGTTTAACCAATCTATAACTGCTTTTGGCGCTAAAGATTCGTTATCGCTACCAACAGTTGGAGAACCTTGCGAAAGACCCGTTCCAGGCGAAGAGGAATGAATAACAATATAACCTCTAGGAACCCAAGTTTTTATTTGTGTGTTGGAAATAATAGGTCGCTCGCCACGTCTTGTTACTGATGGGTGCGTAATTTCTTTTTCAGGACCGCCTATTTCGTGGTGTACATCATAAAAAGCCCCTTCAACTTCGGGTGCAACGCCTGCAAAATAAGGACTTGACTCATAAACTACTGGAAGTTTTATTCCTTCGGTTTCGGTTTGTTTGGGTCTGGTAACGTCAACGTGCATTCTATCAGGTTTGCCGTCGCCATCGGTGTCAAAAGTGGTTTCTACCCACAAATCTGTTCGTATCCAATCTTTTTGATTTTCAAAGGCTGGGACAATTTGTACTTCGCCGTCTTTGAACCATGGCTCCGCCTTTTCTTGTGCGTTTATTGAAAAAGTATAAGCTAGAACGAAAAGAAGTAAAACGTATTTTTTCATATTATTCTGAGTTAGTTATTTTCCAGGAAAATCCGCTTTTCTCTTTTGAAGAAATGCCTGTGTGCCTTCCTTAAAGTCTTCAGTTCCAAAACAATTACCGAATTCTTCAATTTCTACTTCAAAACCATTAATACAATCTTCAAAATTTGCATTAATTGCACTTATGGCTGATGCTATGGCAACAGAAGAATTTCTCATAATTTTTCCTGCCATCTTTTCAGTAAATGCTATCAATTCTTCGGGAGTGGTTACATGGTTTACTAAACCGTATTGAAGGGCTTGGTTTGCGTCTATCATTCCAGCGGTCATAATCATTTCCATCGCACGGCCTTTTCCTACTAATTGAGGTAGACGTTGTGTGCCACCATAACCAGGAATTACCCCGAGTGAAACTTCGGGAAGTCCCATTTTTGCGTTGTCTGAAGCAATGCGGAAATGTGCTGCCATTGCCAACTCCAATCCGCCTCCTAAAGCAAAACCATTTACTGCAGCCATTACGGGTTTGGATAAATTTGCTACAAAATCAAACAATAGCTCTTGTCCTTTAGCTGCCAGTTTTCCACCTTCTTCTACAGAAAAATCTGCAAATTCACTTATATCAGCTCCTGCAACGAAAGCTTTTTCACCGCTTCCGGTAATGATAATTACTTTTATTTTTGAATCATTTTCAGCTTCTTCAAAAGCATCGTGCAGTTCTTGAATAGTTTCGCGGTTTAAGGCGTTTAATTTTGAAGGACGATTGATGGTTATAGTTGTTATTCCATCGTTTGTTTCAGAAAGTATGTTTTGGTAGTTCATATAAATGTTATTTTTTAAGGGTTTTAGCCACGAATGCACGAATTATTTTTTTTATGCTTATCCGTAAGGTTCCCCAAGATAATTCCATCTATGTGATACAGC
>CAZFUX010000242.1:0-3074 GCA_964522085.1 uncultured Aequorivita sp. | reverse complement strand
CTGTATCACATAGATGGAATTATCTTGGGGAACCTTACGGATAAGCATATAATATATCTAACTTTATATAGCAACAAACCCTTTAGTGATAAGGGCTCATTTTTTCTTCACAATAATTTAACGCCCTGTAAATCAGGTTTTTAAAAAAGGTGTATCTTTGCGTGCTGAAACGACGGTATAGCAATATGCCCGAATTTTAAAAATGATGAAAAAAAGAATATATCTTATTACAGTTTTACTTGTTGTTACCGTACTAGTAGGGACAGGTTTTAATACAAAAACTAATTACGATCTTTCTGCTTTTAGCACCGAAGGATTAGAGTTAGATTTTAACGTACCTACAGAAGCTGAACTTATACCGTTCGACGCTCCTGTTACTCCAAAGTTTTATTTGTTTTTGAGAAAATCTTATTTGGGATTTAAAGAAGCGCTAGGTTTTAAAGAATCTAGAGGTGACTACCATATCGTTAACGATTATGGTTATATGGGTAAATATCAATTTTCTGGGGCTACACTAAGACATATGGGCTTTAAGAATATTGATAATTTCTTATACAATACACGTCAACAAGAAGCTGCTTTTTTAGCTTATACTTCAATAAATAAATGGATTTTACGAAGAGATATTAAACGTTCCGTAGGTAAAACCATAGGTGGAGTTAAGATTACGGAATCTGGTATTTTAGCAGCAGCACATTTAGCAGGTGCAGGAAATGTTCAAAAGTTTCTAAGAAGCGGTGGCGAAAATGGTTTTGAAGATGCTAATGGTGCTTCTATACGGTATTATCTTCGTAAGTTTTCGGGTTATGATACTTCGCATATTGTGCCAAACAGGAAACCAAGAATAATGTAATTGCTATTATCCTTGAATAATAAACAAAGTGGGTCTTTTATGAAGATCCACTTTTATTTTTTTCCATAATTCCACGGGCGCAGTTTTTATGTATTCTGAAGGTAACGTAATATCACACGCCACACAGATTCTTGTTTGTGAATTAAGTGTTTCCGTTAAACTTTGCAACATTTGGTTATTACGATATGGTGTTTCAATAAAAAGTTGCGATTGGTCGTTATCTTTTGAGAGTTTTTCCAAACGTTTCAATTCTTGCTTTCTTTCGCCTTTGTCAATAGGAAGATAGCCGTTAAAGGCAAAATTCTGACCATTAAAGCCACTCGCCATCATAGCCATTAAAATAGATGAAGGGCCAACAAGTGGAATAACCTTTATTCCTTTTTCGTGTGCATAATGAACAGCTCTTGCGCCAGGATCTGCAATTCCTGGGCACCCAGCATCACTTATTACACCTACATCAAAACCTTCTAAACAAGGATTCAACATTGGAGCAATTTCTTCGGGAAGGGTGTATTTATTTATTTCTTCAAGTTTTAGCGAAGCCTGTTCTTTTTCTGGAACAATGCTTTTTATAAAGCGGCGTGCTTCTTTTTGGTGCTCTACAATATAATGGTCTATTCTTTCAATTGCATTTTTAACTGAAATTGGAAGTACGGCCAATGGTGGCACATCTCCCATTGGGCAGGGGATTAGGTATAAGTTTCCTTTTTGGGAAGTCATTTATGTAATTACTAAATTATTAGTTTTTTTGTTACAGATTCTCCTTTTTCTGAAATTATTTTTGCGAAATAAACTCCTGAATTCAAGTTTTCTATAGAAACCATTTTTTCTTTGCTAGAAATATTTTCTTCTGAAAAAACCAAACTACCTCTAATATCATAAAGTTGAATTGTTTTAAGGAAGTTATTCTTCAAACTAAAAGTAACATTTTGGGAAGTTGGATTTGGATATATAGCAAGTTCATTTTCAACTGAAAAATTTTCTGTCCCAGCAAGTACACCGCCTTTTACTTTATAAATACTACCGCCAAGATCAATTATGTAAAGGTTTTTGTTAATATCTTCTCCAAAAGAAACCCAATTGCCAGAAAAATCGCCGTGGTCTATTATAGTGCCTGCGTTATCCACAGTGCCAATAAGCCCACTACAATAATTTGCAAAAAAGTAAAACCCTGCAATGTCTGAATATTCCGTGCCTCTGTATACATAGCCGCCTGTTATAGAGCAATTACCGCTGGTGTGGTATTCTGCTATAGGAAAAGTTAAATCTTGAATAGGAGGGCAATTTTGGTTTTGATAAACCTGAGTTCCTTCAAAACAACGCCAGCCGTAATTAAGACCGGCGTCCGAAACGGGAACGCGGTTAATTTCTTCAATGTTTAGTTGTCCAACATCTGCAATCCAAAGATTATTATCAGTTAAATCAAATGAAAAACGCCACGGATTTCTAAGCCCGTAAGCCCAGATTTCATCGAGTGCATCAGGGTTTCCCACGAAAGGGTTGTCTGCTGGAATTTCATAAGGATTGGTTACGGTGGAATTGTTTACATTAAGGCGTAAAATTTTCCCCAAAAGTAAAAGTCTATTCTGTGCACGGTTGCCGGGATCGCCACCACTGCCTCCATCGCCAGAGGAAATGTAAAGATATCCATCAGGACCAAAAGCCATATTACCACCGTTATGGTTTACAAAAGGTTGCGCGTAACTAATAATTGGTAATTCTGAATTTGGATTTGCCAAATCAGCATTTGCGGGGTCTACGGAAAATCTAGAAACTTGGGTGTCGCCATTGGTTTTGGTGTAATTCACAAAAAAATAACCATTGGTTGCATACTCTGGATGGAAAGCTAAACCAAGTAAGCCCTGCACGTTTCCGTTGGAGACTTGGCTGGAAATATTTAAAAAAGGAGTTGTATTTACTGTTCCGTTAGCTTGTATTATTTTTATGCTGCCGCCTTGTTCAACTACAAAAAGGCGGTCATCGTTGGCGTGTTGTAAATTTAAAGGGTCGTTGAAACCGTCTTTAAAAAGTTCAATAGAAACATCTTGGGGAAAAACTATAGTTGATGTGAAAAGCAATAAAACAATAAGGAGTATTTTTTTCATAGCGAAGTTTTTTGGAAAGGCACTAAAATAAGTAAAACAATCGAATATTTATATACTAAAACAATAGCGTCCTAAACGTTTAAAAAAGCACCTTTCTCTGATGATAAATATAACCT
>CAZFUX010000241.1:0-3089 GCA_964522085.1 uncultured Aequorivita sp. | reverse complement strand
ATAATCAAATCTGGAAAGAAAAAGAATTTGAGAAAATACTCTCAGATAATTTTCAAATTATTAAACCCGATTTTTCGGGTTCCTATGTGTAGTGAGTATAATTACTTTATTTCTTTTTTGTATAGGCTCTTCTGCGATTCGTTTGCTTTTTAAGCAACCCTAGCTATGGAAAATCGAATTAAAAAAGCTTTGGGATGAATAGCAAGCTTTTGGGACAAGCGTCAAGAAGTATGGTTCAAAACCTTCATCTTTTCTTCAAAAGTTGAAATTTTGCTTCTTGAAACTGGAATGGAATTTTTAAAATTCGTTAGCTTTAATTGATACCCTTGGGCATTTCCGGAGATGCTTTCAATCTTTTTCAGATTCAGTAAATACGAACGGTGAATTTTTGTCACAAAAGAAACGGTTTCTAATTGATTTTCCAGTTCTTTCATTGTAATTCGTTTTACCAATTTCTGAATTTTATTTTCGTGTTCAATATAAATTTCTAAATAATTTTTTTCAGCTTTTGCTAAAAGAAATTTGTTGATTTCCAATTCAAAATCATCGGCTATCAATTGTGTTTTTATAGGAATTACTTTTTCAATTTCAGTAGATTTCAATAAAGGTTGAAGGGTAATTAGTTTTGCTGATTTTTCTCGATACCGATCGTGAAGCCTTTTAAAATTGAAAGGAATAAAAATGAAGATGAATAAAATTCCAGCGAGTAGTGTGTTCTTTAATTCAGCCCAAAAATGGTAAATTGACCAATTGTCGGGGTTTGTATAAATAAAATCACGCACTAAGAAATTGAAAACCCCTACGAGGATTAAATACATCAAGATTACCCAAATTTCTTCTTTTACATTCCACTTTTCATCAATAGATTTGATTTGTTGAATAAGTGAAAAAATGAATAAAAATAAAAGTGAAGGAATTAAAGCGTGAACAAGGCATATCCATTCATAACTCATTCGATGTTCTGAAAGATTCACCTGAAAAGGTTGAAAAAAATAATTAAAGAGAAAAGTAAGCGCAAAAATACACGAGGAAATAACGAGTAAGGTTTTTCCTCGATAGTAAAAAGGATAAGGCTGAGAAAGGAAGTTAGCCAGTTTATTGGAGTTCATATTTCTCAGCCTTAAAAATATATTATTTACTCATTTTCGTAAAGAAATGATAAAACTGCGGAATAGTTTCAATACCCTTTAAATAATTCCAAACTCCAAAATGTTCGTTGGGCGAGTGGATGGCATCACTATCTAAACCAAAACCCATCAAAATGGTTTTGCTTTTTAATTCTTTTTCAAACAAAGCTACAATCGGAATACTTCCGCCACTACGTTGAGGTATTGGCGTCTTGCCAAAGGTTTCTTCATACGCTTTTTCAGCAGCTTTATAGCCTAAACTATCTATTGGTGTAACATACGCTTGTCCGCCATGATGTGGTGTCACTTTTACGCGAACGCCTGATGGAGCAATGCTTTCAAAATGATTTTTGAAAAGCTCTGTGATTTTTCTCCAATCTTGGTCTGGCACTAAACGCATACTTATTTTTGCAAATGCTTTGTTGGCAATTACTGTTTTTGCACCTTCACCAATGTAACCGCCCCAAATTCCGTTTACATCTAGTGTTGGACGGATGGAATTACGTTCGTTTGTTGAATATCCTTTTTCGCCATAAACGGAGTCAATATCTAGAGCTTCTTCATAATTTTTTAAGTTGAAAGGTGTTTCAGCCATTTTCGCTCTTTCTTCTTTTGATAAGTTTTCCACAGCATCATAAAACCCTGAAATAGTAATATGATTGTCTTCATCGTGAAGTGAAGCTATCATTTTAGTAAGCACATTTATTGGGTTTGCAACAGCGCCACCGTACAAGCCACTATGCAGATCGCGGTTTGGACCTGTTACTTCAACTTCCACATAGCTTAAGCCGCGAAGACCCGTGGTTATTGAAGGTGTATCTTTTGAAATCATTCCTGTGTCGCTTATTAAAATAATGTCGTTTGCAAGTTTTTCACGGTTTCTTGTAATAAACCATTCTAAACTGCTGCTGCCAACTTCTTCTTCGCCTTCAATCATAAATTTTACGTTGCAGGGTAGTTGGTCGGTTTCGGTCATATACTCCAAAGCCTTTACGTGCATGTACATCTGACCTTTGTCATCACAGCTTCCGCGGGCAAAAATTGCGCCTTCTGGATGTAGTTTTGTTTTTTTAATAACGGGCTCAAATGGAGGGCTTTCCCATAAATCCAATGGATCTGGTGGTTGCACGTCGTAATGACCGTAAACTAAAATAGTTGGTAATTTTTTATCTATCAACTTTTCGCCGTAAACAATTGGGTAGCCTGGTGTTTCACAGATTTCAACAGTATCGCAACCTGCTTTTTTGAGTTGTGCTTTTACGACTTCGGCAGTTTTCAGCACATCATTTTTATAGGCTGAATCTGCACTAATAGAAGGTATTTTAAGGAGTTCGACCAATTCATCTAAAAATCGATCTTTGTTTTTTTCAATATAAGATTTTGCACTTTTCATTGTATGTTTTTTTGAAGAATCGCTAAAGTACAAAACAAGCGTTAAAGAAAGAAGAAACTAGGCAGATAGCAAGCTTTGTTTAACTAAGATTTAGCAGAATGTAAAATTTATAAAAATAAATATTTCTAAAACCGAAATCTTGTTTATATTTGCACTCCTTTTACAATATGTCCTAAGTGTTGTAAAATATTTTTAATGCAGGCGTGGTGGAATTGGTAGACACGCTAGACTTAGGATCTAGTGCCTTGCGGTGTGAGAGTTCGAGTCTCTCCGCCTGTACTTAGTAAAAAGCTCTTCAGAAATGAAGGGCTTTTTTTGTTTTTCAGAGTATTAGAGCTTTTTTGGGTCAAGTCCAATTGTTGTGGGATTTTAATTTTATGGGAGATTACAATTAGAGATTCTTTCAAAGAATTGATTTAAAAAACAAAAATAATCCTCCAATTAAACACGTTACACCAATACCAAGCCCTTTTACATCATAATAGCTATCATTTTTTTGTTTTTTTATAAATGGAAATATACTCACTCCATTTAGGTTTTCGGGAATCCAAGATTTCACTACCTAAATT
>CAZFUX010000240.1:0-3129 GCA_964522085.1 uncultured Aequorivita sp. | reverse complement strand
TAATTTAAAATACGAAAAAACTAATGGGGAAACAAAAGGATAAGCATAAATTATTTTCATTGCCTTTAAAAATAGATACTCAAAAGCATTTTCGTTTCATTATCTTTGCAAAAAATTAAAAATGAGCACACAAGACAATTACGATAGAGAGAGAGGTTCCAAGAAGCCTGGCAAAAACGCTAGGAAAAAAACTTTGGCCAAGGAGAATGCTCCATTAAAACCAAATTCAAAAAAGCTGAGACCTGTTAAAGAGCAGGATCCAACAAAACCGAAATTAAAATTTGACAAATTCGGTAAAGAAATAGGACGTAGAGAAAAGCCAACTGTAGTAGTAAAAAAGAGCAATCCCGAAGATGGAATTCGCTTAAATAAATATATTGGAAACAGTGGGGTTTGTTCACGTCGTGAGGCAGATACTTTTATAGCTACAGGTCTTGTTACAGTTAATGGCAAGGTAATCAATGAGATGGGCTACAAAGTTCAACTTAGTGATGATGTGCGTTTTGATGGCCGTCGTCTAAATCCTGAGCGAAACACCTATATATTACTTAATAAGCCCAAGGGTTTTGCAACAACAGACAGCAATGCAAAAGGGATGACGGTAATGGATTTGGTAGCAAACGCTACAACTGCCAAGATAAAACCTTTTGGACGCTTGGGTAGAAATGCTACAGGATTACTACTTTTTACAAATGATGATGAATTTGTGCAAAAATTTAGTAGCAAAGGAATTCCAAGACTCTTTCATATTGAACTAGACAAAAATCTAAAAGCTGAACATCTTAAAAAAATAAAAGAAGGTGTTACAATTGAAGGAAAAGAAATAACTGTTGAAGCAATAAGTTACGTAGATAATTCACCTAAAAGCGAAGTAGGTTTAAAAATAAAACATACAGGAAATAGCGTTATACGCACTATTTTTGAACATTTAGGGTACGATGTCGTCCGTGTAGATTGTGTTACACTTGGGCCCTTAACAAAAAAGGATTTACCACGTGGCCGTTGGAGAACGCTTACTGAAAAGGAACTCAGCATGTTTAGTATGATTTAATTATAAATGAATTTTTTTGCTGATTTATAATTTATTGATTTTTTTTAGCACATTTGTATTGTAAATAATTAATTTTGAAATGGTTTGTTTTTGAAGTATTTCAGAAATAAAAATTCTAAATGAGCAACACATTTTTACTTCCAATAACTGCCTTGGAGCAGTTTTTAAGCAAAAGTTTAAACTTAAACGCTTTGCCTATTCACATTTAATATTCAGGTTAATTTTTTGTTATACTCCTTAATAATTTAAGGAGTTTCAATAAGGATATTTAATTTACACTTTTCAACTAAAAACATAGATAAACACCAAATACATAGATTTAATAGACCAAACCTACTATTGGCCTCAGGAAGAATTCCGTATAGGCGATAATGGATTGGAATTTCATGGTATAGATTTAATGAGCTTAGTAGAGCAATATGGTACTCCGTTAAAATTTACATATCTACCAAAAATTTCTGAAAACATCAATCTTGCCAAAAAATGGTTTGAAAAAGCCATTGAAAAGACTGATTATAAAGGAAATTACAACTATTGTTATTGTACTAAAAGCTCGCACTTTAAGCACGTTTTAAACGAAGCTTTAAAGAATGATATTCATATTGAAACTTCTTCAGCTTTTGATATTGATATCGTTGAAAGCTTAAAAGCATCTGGAAAAATCACCGATAAAACATACGTTATCTGTAATGGGTTTAAGCGTGAGCAGTACATTATGAACATTGCCAGACTAATCAATAGTGGTCACGATAATTGCATCCCTATTATTGATAATTACGAAGAAATCGATTTGCTTTCAGACAATATTGAAGGTCATTTCAACGTAGGGATACGTATCGCTTCGGAAGAAGAACCAAAGTTTGAGTTCTATACTTCACGTTTGGGAATAGGTTATAAAAATATAATACCCTTTTACGAAGACCAAATTAAAAACAATGATAGAGTAGATCTTAAAATGCTCCACTTCTTCATAAATACTGGTATTCGCGATACTGCATACTACTGGAACGAATTAGTAAAGTGTTTAAAAGTTTATGTTCGCCTTAAAAAGATATGTCCTTCCTTGGTTAGTCTTAACATTGATGGAGGTTTCCCAATAAAAAACTCTTTGCATTTTGAGTACAATTATCAGTACATGATAAATGAAATTCTAAATCAAATTAATATCACCTGTGCAGAAGCAGATGTGCCCGTTCCAAATATTTTTACTGAATTTGGAAGCTTTACTGTGGGCGAAAGTGGCGGAGCAATCTATGAAATTCTGTATCAAAAACAACAAAATGATCGCGAAAAGTGGAATATGATTAATTCGTCTTTCATAACAACCTTGCCAGATACTTGGGCTATAAGTAAGAAATTTATCATGCTACCGATTAATCGTTGGAATGATGAATATGAAAGAGTTCTTCTGGGCGGATTAACCTGCGATAGTGACGATTACTATAATAGCGAACAAAACATGGCCGCTATTTATCTGCCAAAATTCAGAAAAGAAAAACCTTTGTATATTGGCTTCTTTAACACAGGAGCATATCAAGAATCAATTGGGGGTTTTGGAGGCTTGCAGCATTGCTTGATTCCCTCGCCAAAACATATCTTAATAGACAGAGAAGAAAACGATACTATAACAACCAAACTTTTTTCAGAACAACAAACAAGCGAGCAATTGCTAAACATTTTAGGTTATGAGCACTAAGACGTACGCAGGTATCCCGCAGAAATATGCGGCCCTTGAAACATCAAAAATTGTATTGATCCCAGTTCCATATGCTGGAACCAGCACTTGGTAAAAAGGTGCCGACAAAGGTCCCGAAGCATTCTTGGATGCTTCTGAAAACATGGAACTCTATGACATCGAAACCCAAACAGAGGTTTATAAACAAGGAGTTTACCTTGCCGATGCCATTACAGAAAACTCTTCTCCGGAAGCAGTAGTATCTGAAGTGCACAAAACCACAAAAGATTATATTAAACGAAATAAATTCGTGACAATATTCGGTGGTGAACACAGTATTTCCATAGGAACTATACTCACTACAGATAGGAACCCGAAAAATCGGGTTTAATAATTTGAAAAT
>CAZFUX010000239.1:0-3153 GCA_964522085.1 uncultured Aequorivita sp. | reverse complement strand
TATTTTTAACTAAATTTATAAAATTATTGACGGCTTTTAGACAGACTGACGTTGGTGGCAAAGAACAAAAAGAATAAAATTAAGATGGATTGGCAATCCATTCGATTATAAACTACAAATAAAAACTTGTAGTAATTATGGCGCAGATGGTAAAATTATAGTATCTGTAAAAAACCTTTTGAAGAATGGAATTGAGCATATTGAATAACTTAAAACTGTTGCCAACAATATAAAATCAATAGTCAGTAAAAGCTTACTAACGAAAATCCGAGAAAATTTTCTATTCAATTTGTATTTGCTAAATTCGGTGCTTAGATTGGTCAATTAACCCTTCTCAACACTTATAAATACCTTTTCAAAATAATGAAAGAAATAAAACCAGAAGATTTTAAAGTTTACAAAAAAATAAAAATTGCTGGAATAAAAACCAAATGGAATCTGGAAGCATCCAAGGATGAGCTGAAAAACAAATTGAAAGAGACTCGCAAAGAGCTAGGTGAGCTTCAAGATAAACTTTACGCACACGGTAAATACGGGGTGTTGGTATGTCTTCAAGGAATGGATACGGCTGGTAAAGACAGTTTAATTCGCGAAGTATTTAAAGATTTTAATGCTCGTGGTGTGGTGGTTTACAGTTTCAAAACTCCAACAGCTTTAGAGAAACGCCATGATTACCTTTGGCGTCATTATATTGCGCTGCCGGAACGTGGAAAATTTGGCATTTTCAATAGAACTCATTATGAAAATGTTTTGGTAACAAGGGTTCATCCCAACTATATTTTAGGTGAAAATTTACCAGATGTAAATAGCGTTGAAGACATAAATGATGAATTTTGGAACAAACGTTTTCAGCAAATAAACGATTTTGAAAAAACCATTCAAGAAAATGGAACAATAATTTTAAAATTTTTTTTAAACCTTGGTAAAGACGAACAAAAAGATCGTCAATTACGTCGTTTGGACAAACCAGAGAAAAACTGGAAATTTTCTCCAGGAGATTTGGATGAACGTGAACTTTGGGACGAATACCAAAAATGTTATGAAGATGCTATCAATCGTACCTCAAAGCCCAATGCGCCTTGGTATTTAATACCATCGGACGATAAAAATTCTGCGCGGGTAATCGTTGCTGAAATTATGCTTCAAGAACTAAAAAAATATAAAGACATTAAAGAGCCAGAATTGGATGACGAGATTAAAGCCAAAATCTCAGAATACCGTAAGCGTCTAAAAAATGATTAATTTAGCATTTCGGTAGAGTTTACACAGAGCGAATTCGAAGTGCTCAATGACCGAAAATATCACGGTGGTAGAGTGGAGCAGAAGCTACATTTTCGGAATATTAAAAACATTTCACATAAAAATTTTATCAATGAAAAAAATCAACCTCCCAGCAATATTTTTCTTCCTATTATTCACATCAATAAGCATTTCACAAAATTCCGTACAAGATTCTATTATGCTAAAAAAGCTATATAGCACAGCATTAACAGATGGTAAAGCATATGATTGGTTAGATTATCTTTCCAACGAAATAGGAGGAAGGCTTTCAGGTTCTTTTGAAGCAGAACGTGCCGTAGAATATACTGAAGAAATGCTAAACGAACTCGGTTTAGACAAAGTTTGGCTACAACCCGTTATGGTTCCAAAATGGACACGTGGTTTTAAGGAATATGCATTTATAGAAGGAAGTACGGGAGAAAAGTCCGTTGTAGACATTTGCGCGTTGGGCGGATCTGTTGCCACGCCAAACTTAGGTATAAAAGCTGAAGTCGTTGAAGTACAAGGCCTCGATGAATTAGCAGCGTTAGGAAAAGAAAAGTTAGCTGGAAAAATAGTTTTCTATAACAGGCCTATGCAAGCAGATATAATTCAAACTTTTGAAGCGTATGGCGGTTGTGTAGATCAGCGCTACGCTGGTGCTGCAGAAGCTGGAAAATATGGTGCTCTTGGTGTAATTGTACGTTCTATGAATTTACGTATGGACGATTTTCCGCACACAGGTTCAATGAGTTATGGCGATACGCCGGTAAATCAACGAATTCCTGCAGCAGCAATAAGTACCAATGGCGCGGAATATTTGAGTAGTCTTTTAAAATTACAGCCCAGCCTTCAATTTTACTTCAAACAAAACTGTAAAGTTTTTGACGACGTTCAGTCTTACAACGTAATTGGCGAAATAACCGGAAGCACAAAACCTAACGAATATATGGTCGTAGGAGGTCATTTAGACAGTTGGGATCTTGCTGATGGCGCTCACGACGATGGTGCTGGTTGCGTGCAAAGTATGGAAGTGCTACGTCTTTTCAAAAAAGTGGGCTACAAACCTAAACACACCATTCGTGTTGTGTTATTTATGAATGAAGAAAATGGCTTACGTGGAGGAAATAAATATGCCGAAGAAGCAAAGCGCAAAAATGAAGTTCACCGTTTTGCCTTAGAAAGTGATGCTGGAGGCTTTACACCACGCGGATTTTCTTTTGATGGCGATGAAGCAAATTTTAAGAAAGTACAATCATGGGAGCCTTTGTTTAAACCTTATTTAATTCATTATTTTGAAAAAGGACACGGTGGTGCAGATATTGGTCCGCTTAAGGATAATATAGATATGCTGGCAGGTTTAAGACCAGATAGTCAAAGGTATTTTGATTACCATCACGCAGCAAACGATACTTTTGATGCCGTAAACAAACGCGAATTAGAACTAGGTGTAGCTTCAATGGCGAGTCTTATGTATCTTTTTGATATGCACGGGACAAGGTAGTTATGAGTTTTGAATTTACCACCAAACAACAAAAAATCGCTCCAATACATGGGGCGTTTTTTTGTAAATTAAGGGTGCTCTTTTATTCTGAATTTGTTCCGAAATCAATTGTTTTACTTCTGAAAAAGAGTACCAAGTTTCAATAGTTTCCATTGGTAAAAGCCAATCTTTCTTTGTGGGTATTGCGTAGCTGGCGTTTGGGTCTTCTGTTTTAAAATCTTCTGGTGGACTACCTAATAAATTTGGCACTATTTTTTATGCTACATTTTTAAAGTTTTTAATTCCAACCCTTTTTTAGCAGGCGTTTTGTAATCTAAAGCAGAATGAATCCTGAAAGTATTATACTCACTCCATTTAGGTTTTCGGGAATCCAAGATTTCACTACCTAA
>CAZFUX010000238.1:0-3153 GCA_964522085.1 uncultured Aequorivita sp. | reverse complement strand
AATTTTCAAATTATTAAACCCGATTTTTCGGGTTCCTATGTGTAGTGAGTATAATGTTTTAAGATTTTTCTTTTCAGTATAAAAATCCCTAGGTTCAGATTCCTTTAAAAATTTTGCGGTGGGTAGGTTTTTTCTATAAGGTTTGTCATTATAAAACATTTTCTTGAAAAATAATTTGGCTATAAAATTTGGTTTTAATCCATAATCCTTTTTCTCTAACATTATATTAAAAGGACCTTGACAATGATGAAGCATTTGCCCGGCCGTCATTTTTCCCCATTGTTTTTCTGAAGTTTCAGAAAGAATATCAAGTCTGTTTTTCGTTTCAGAATATGTTTCGGCATCAAAAAGCGATTTCATATTTAAGGTTTTACGGTTGAAGTACTAAATGTATTTAATAAAAATTCAACTGAAACATTCTTAAAGATTGTTTTCAAAAAAAAATCGTCATTTAAAGTTTCATTAGTACCTTTAAAGAAATGTAAATTACTTTGGAAGAAAACAATTCTTTTTCTATAAAACAGTGGAACGAAGACGATCGCCCACGCGAAAAGCTTTTGCTTAAAGGCAAAATGGCTCTGAGTGATGCAGAACTTGTAGCAATATTAATAGGCTCTGGCAGTCGTAATGAAAGTGCCGTTTCATTGAGCCAGCGCATTTTGGCTTTCGCAGATAATAATTTAAGTGAATTAGGAAGGCTTTCTATAACTCAATTAATGGAGTTTAAGGGCATAGGCGAAGCAAAAGCAATATGCATAGCTGCAGCGATGGAATTGGGCCGAAGAAGAAGAACCAGCGAAGCCTTGGAACGCAAAAAAATAACTTCCAGCAACTCCGTTTTTGAATACATCCAACCTATAATTGGCGAGCTTCCGCATGAAGAATTTTGGGTACTTTATTTAAACAATTCAAACAAAGTGATAAAAAGCTCACAGCTCAGTAAAGGTGGAATTACGGGAACTGTGGTAGATGTACGCTTGGCTTTTAAGGAAGCCATTCAAATAGGAGCAATAGGAATAATTTTGGCACACAACCACCCTTCTGGCGCATTGAAACCCAGCCAAGCTGATATAAAATTGACCCAAAAACTACAAATAGCTGGCGACAGTTTAGACATAAAAGTGCTGGATCACCTTATAATTACCGAAAAAGCGTACTTTAGCTTTGCTGATAAAAATATGTTGTAAATCGCTATGCTCTTAGTCTATACTCAAAAACTTACTCCTCGAATTTCCTATATTTTTAAGCATATTTGCTTGCATATTTTGGAGATAGATGTTTCATTTACTTCTGTAATAGAAGCGTTTATTGCGCATACAGGACCTAAAATTTCATATGCAAAAAAATCACTTGGCAACGAGCTTTTTTTCCAAAGCCACGGTCTTTTGGAACAACAAGGGTTAGAATCTTTTGAATTTTCAGTGAAGAAATGGGGAGATACTTTTGGTTTCTTTTCAGTTTCTAATAGTAGTGGTTTACCTTTTGATATTTTTGCTGCCAGTTTTTATATGCTTACGCGTTATGAAGAATATCTGCCACACGTAAAGGACGAAATGGGCCGTTTTATGGCTTCGGAAAGTTTGGCTTTTAAAGAAGGGTTTCTTAATCAACCTGTTGTAGATATTTGGGCATACTTATTCAAAGAAAAACTTCTAGATACTTTTCCTGAGATACAATTTCCGACTAAAAAAATAACAATACACCCAG
Organism: uncultured Aequorivita sp.; assembly: GCA_964522085.1. Taxonomy (GTDB): domain Bacteria; phylum Bacteroidota; class Bacteroidia; order Flavobacteriales; family Flavobacteriaceae; genus Aequorivita. The sequence goes on along the minus strand of CAZFUX010000238.1, from coordinate 1,446 downwards.
TAATTGAGGCTGCACAACCGTATGCGTATAAACACAAAGGGCTTTTTAGAACCTTTGTAGGTTTTACGGACAATTTTTTTCACGCAAAATTTCGAAATATAATAACGCGAACTCAAGTTATTCTAGGTTTTAAGCGCGATCCTTTAGACACCTTTAAATGGATGGTAAATAAAGCCACACGGAGCAATTTTAATTTGACTGTTTTCTTCCTGTTGGGAAACTCCCTTTCTTTTAATGAAAGTATGAACACCCATCGCCAAAAGTTTAAATTGCTCATAAAATACGTTTCGGATTATAAAGAAGTGGGACTTATTTTTTCATACAATTCCTTAAGCGATTATGAAGTTCTGAAAAAGGAAAAAATACGGATGCAGGAAATTACAAACCGTGCTTTAACAAGTTCTATGAATGCTGAGTTTCTGGTAAACCTACCTGATATTTACCGTCATTTGGTAGAATTAGAGGTGAAACGCGATTTTACTATGGTTTTTTATGATACCGTAGGCTTTCGAGCTGGTACTTGTACGCCCTTCCTTTTTTATGATTTAGATTATGAAATAAAAACACCGTTAGTAATTCATCCTTCTGCAATGACTACTTTGGTATTTCAAAAGAAATATGCTTCAGATATTGAAAAGACTGTAAACAATACACTTAAGGCTGTGAACGAAGTTAACGGAACTTTTACAATGATCTTTTCAAACAAAGATTTTTCCACCGCGCCCAACAGCAAGATTTGGCGAATTATTTTTTCAGAAAAACTACAGGAATATGCACAATAATGAAATAACAGACGCTTTCTTTGACCTAGATCACACTCTTTGGGATTTTGATAAAAATTCAGGTTTGGCCTTTCAGCGTGTCTTCAGAAAACATAATATTGAATTGCCTTTAACCGACTTTTTAAGGGAATATGAACCCGTCAACTTAGTTTATTGGAAGAAATATCGAGATGAACAAGTTACCCAGGAGCAACTCCGTAGAGGAAGGTTTACCGAAACTTTTGATGTTTTTAAACTAAAACTTCCTATTGAAACCATTGATGCACTTGCTGTTTCTTATATTGATGAACTTCCAGTGAGCAATCATTTATTTGAAAATACATTAGATATTTTAGAGTATCTTTCTTCAAAGTATAAACTTCATATTATTGCAAATGGCTTTTTAGAAGTATAGCATCTAAAACTGAATAATAGCGGTATCAAAAAATATTTCAGGACTGTTACTACTTCCGAAGATGTGGGGCTTAAAAAACCACATCCAATTGTATTTCAAACGGCTATGAAAAAAGCATCGGCAATACCACAAAAAAGTATGATGATAGGCGATAGTTTTGAGGCAGATATAATGGGCGGTTACAATGCAGGGATGCACACGCTGTTTTTTAATTATAAAACAATCCTGTCCTAAATAAATTTGGGGCACATAAAATCTAACCATTTTACT
>CAZFUX010000237.1:0-3159 GCA_964522085.1 uncultured Aequorivita sp. | reverse complement strand
AATTTAGGTGGTGAAATCTTGGATTCCCGAAAACCTAAATGGAGTGAGTATATAAGCTCCCGGAATGCCAGCTGGAAGTTCTCTAAAAAAGCTTAAGCCCGTATAAATATAATATCCTTTGCCGTATTTGGCAATTAGCAACGAGCCTTCTTTTTGCGATTCTCCTTTGTCGTGCATTCCTAAAATTGGCGTGAATTCTTTAGCCCATACATCAGGAAAATACAAACCACGTTCTTGTACCCAGCCTTCAAAATCTTTTTGAGTAATTTTATTAGGTGTATTTAATAATGGATTTTCAGGAGCGAGTATTTTTACTTCTGAAAATTCATCCGTCACACGATCGCGCGAAAGTTTTAAATTGTAAGGCGCAATATTTTCAGAAATTAAACCGCGACTGGTATTGTATTGCACAATCATTGTTCCGCCGTTTTCAACGTATTTATTAAGAATTGGTTGTACAAAAGCGAGCTCTTGAACAGTGTTGTAAGCTCGAATACCCACCACAATAGCATCAAAATTTTGAAGATTTCCTTCTGTAATATGTGAAGGCTCTATAGTTGTAACGGAATAGCCAATCTGCTTTAAACTTTCAGGAATTGCATCGCCAGCGCCATTTATGTAACCAATATTTTGACCTTTTTTCTGAATGACAATCTTAGCCACTTTCGCTTGTGAAGGCAGTAAAACACTTTGATAAGGAATGTGCTCGTAATCTATTGTAACCAATTCTTTATCAAAAGTTTTTCCTTCGGCGGTAATCATTGTTTTTAAATACCCTTCGCTTTGTTCTTTTGGTGGCGTAACCTTAAAGTTGAAAGTTTTTGTTTCACCATTTCTTTCAAGTTGAAAGGCTTGCTGTGTAGGTTCTACTTTCCAGCCTGCGGGATGTTGCAAACTCACATTTCCAGAAATATCATTTTTTCCGGCACGAACAACTACTGAAATATTTTGCGAAGCATCGCTAGCAAAAATTAAAACCTTTTCAGGAATAGAAGCGGTTACTTCAGGAAGCACTTCTAAAGGACGATATACTTCACCTTTTACAGGATCGTTAAATTTATAAATGATGTTTTTTGTGAAAGGAATTGTGGTGTTTCCAAATTGAAGTTCAAAAACTAATTGCTCTAAGGGTGGTGTTACAGGCAAACCGATTAGTTCCTCAGGCGCAACATACATTCCTACAGTTCCATTTTCATTCAACCAATAAGGTGAAGAGTAGGGTGGGGTTTGTTTTTCAGAATTTATAGTGATTTCAAAGGCTGTTTTGTTGTTAGCTTGAAGTTTTTTAGCTTCGCTCCAAACTATCTTTCCTGTAGATTTTTTAAGGAATTTAAAATAACATCATTGTTTCCACGGTTTATGGCTTCAATACTTACTTTGAAATTTTCATTTGGGTTTATTGAATTTGCTTCAGAAGCCGCTTCAATAAAGATTCCGCCGCAATCTAAAATAAGCTGTTTTAGCTGTTCCAACTTTATAGTTCGCCAATGATTGTCTTTTAAACTTGAAACTAACTGAAACGCTTTCAACAACTGTGGAAGTATTTCTGAAGGATTTTTAAAATTGAAATTAGCTTCCAACGGCTTCAAAATTGCACTAATTTCATTTCCGCCTTCAAGTCGTGACCAAGTTGTGTTTATTCCATCAAACAAATCATTATTGGTAGGTTTATTTCCTTTTAACAATTCTAAATATTCTATTTGAGTTCCGCGAGAGCCGGTGCTTCCAAAACCTTGTGATTTATGCATACTGCGACTTAACGAAGCTATTTCGCCATTAGATAATCCTAGAGAAGGGAAGTAGTTTCCGGTTTCTACTGAAACGAGGCTTGACTTATCTGCTTTGTCAAATTTTTCTTGACCTCCATAAAACCAATGAGATGTATTAAAAAATAAACGTTGTGGTTTCCAAACGCCATATGCTGAAGCATATTTTGTAAATTTTGAAGCATCGCTAACCAAATCAAAAGCTTCCACGCTCAACATAGCCGAAGCTGTGTGATGGCCGTGCGTACTGCCAGGACTGCGATGGTCAAAACGATTTACAATAATATCTGGTTTAAATTTACGGATGGTCATAACCACATTGCTCAAAACGTCTTCTTTAGTCCAAAACTCGAAGGTTTCATCAGGGTTTTTGCTGTAGCCAAAATCGTTAGCTCGGGTAAAAAATTGCTGTCCGCCGTCTGTTTTACGTGCTTGCAATAATTCCTGTGTACGAATTACGCCCAAAAGTTCTCGTAACTCTGGTCCAACAAGATTCTGTCCGCCATCACCACGAGTAAGAGAAAGATAGGCTGTGTTTGCGTGAACATCGTTCACTAAATAGGATATTAGCCGTGTGTTTTCATCATCAGGATGCGTGGCAATAAATAATGCAGAACCTACAAAGTTTAATTTTTGCAGATTGTGATATATTTCGGAAGCGGTTGGTTTTTGTGGAGCTTGCGCAAAGGCAGCTATCGTGAAAAATAAAAATAGAAGTCTAAAAATTGATGTTTTATGCATAAAAGTGGTGCTGATTTATTCGGGATTCTTCAAAGATACTTATTCGTAAAAATTAATCGTGAGACATATCTTGTCTTGCTTTTCATAAAATTCATCTGCTTTAATAATGCTTACCCCTTTTTGAAGCATCATACTATTAGGATAGGTAATAATTTCGTTATTTTCTGTGTGGAGAATTATGTGAAACGTTTTGATGTCTTCAATAATACCTTCGCAAGGCATCTCTTTATCGTGTATTTTTATATAATCGCCTATTTATAGGGAAATGTAAAAAACATAATAATTCCGCTTGTAACGTTGCTTAAAATAGACCATTGCGCAAAAAGAGCAATGCCAATAACAGCAAAAACAGATGACATTACAACGCCTAAATTTCTGAAGTCGACGCCCCAAATCATTGTTAGGCCGAAAACAAACAAAAAGAAGGCTACAAAATCTACGTGTTTCATTATAAGCCCTGTACGATGTTCTAGTCGTTCAATTTTTTTCGCAAAATTGCGCATGGCTTTTCTTAGTATTAGTCTTAGCAGAAATAAAACCACAATTAATATGGCAGACTCTATAAGTTCTGGGTAAAATTCTTTTAGGTTCATCATATCAATATACTCACTCCATTTAGGTTTTCGGGAATCCAAGATTTCACTACCTAAAT
>CAZFUX010000236.1:0-3179 GCA_964522085.1 uncultured Aequorivita sp. | reverse complement strand
GAAAGGTAAACAAGTTGTCAACTTAACACAACAACCTTGTGAAACTTAACAATTAATGCATTCTGAACTGTTCTCAACGCCATTTTATTTTCAATTTTTTCAGCTTTAAAACCTGGTTTTCCTTTTCTTACCAAAAATCCCTTAACTTGATCATCGGCTTCATTACGAGCCCAAATGATTGTAACATCTGCAAAAGTTGCATTGCCAATCCACTTTTTCTGTCCGTTTAAAATCCATTCGTCACCTTCTTTTCTACAGGTAGTTCCCAAACCTCCTGCAACAGCTGAGCCTACTTCGGGTTCAGTTAAACCGAAAGCACCTATAAGTTCCATTTTAGCCATTTTTGGGATAATTTGAAAAGGAAATTCAGCTTTATTCCAGTATTCGTTGGCTATTGGCTTAATTTCGTCTTCCATGAAGTTGCGCACTTTAATTTGAAGCTCACGTTGTTAGGGACTCAGTTTTAAAGCCATGTCATAAAAATCGCCATCGATGGGTGGTAATTTATGTTGCCCTTTTTTTTCCGCCTTTGTGTTTTAGCATTTTCATTAAACCAGCCAATTGGCGATCGTCTAGTTCGCCAACGGTTTTCAACTGTTTGTACTTCGGTTTTTTTAATGAATGAAAGTGGATTTACAGCACCATTGGTTTTATAAATCCCAAGATGCAGTGCAGTGGTTTTTGCATTACCCGTATTAGCTACAAATCCAATGGTATCACCAAGTTTTACTCTTTTGCCTTCTGAAGTGACAATACTATCTAAATGTGCATAATAAATAGTTTTTTCGAAAATTCCATCGCGAAGCCAAACTTGTTTTCCACCCAAACCACGCTCTCCGGCAGAAGAAATTACACCAAAAGAACCACCCCGTCTTCGGTACCCCTCCTTGAAAAAAGGAGAGAACTCTTAAAGTTAATTCCCCTTTTAGGGTCAAGGGGACGAACTACCCAAAAAGATGCTGAACCACATCATGAACTTTCGCCACTCTAATAATATTTATATGAAAATTTTGCTTTGGAATTTTACAATGTTTTGAAATTACTATTGAAGTAAACCCAAGTTTTTCGGCTTCTAAAATACGTTGTTCTACTCTTGTTACGGGGCGCACTTCGCCCGCCAAACCAACCTCAGCGGCAAAACACAGGTGTTTGTCTATAGCAATATCAATATTTGAAGAAAGTACGGCTGCAACCACGGCAAGGTCTATTGCGGGGTCATCAACTGTAATTCCGCCTGTTACGTTTAAAAAAACATCTTTTGCGCCAAGTTTAAAGCCTGCTCTTTTTTCTAAAACGGCAAGAATCATATTTAAACGTTTTGCGTTATAACCTGTTGCGCTTCGTTGCGGCGTACCGTAAACAGCACTACTTACCAATGCTTGAATTTCAATCATCAAGGGGCGCATACCTTCCAAAGTTGCTGAAATTGCAGTTCCGCTTAAATCTTCATCGCTTTTAGAAATTAAAATTTCGGAAGGGTTTGAAACTTCTCTTAAACCACTGCCTTGCATTTCATAAATACCTAATTCATTTGTACTACCAAAACGATTTTTATTGGCACGTAGAATTCTGTAAATATGGTTTCGGTCGCCTTCAAACTGCAAAACCGTATCTACCATATGTTCCAAAATTTTTGGACCCGCAATATTTCCATCTTTGGTAATATGGCCAATTAAAATTACTGGTGTGGCGGTTTCTTTTGCAAATTTTATAAGCTCTGCGGCCGTTTCACGAATTTGCGAAATACTCCCGGCGGTACTTTCAATAGCATCTGTGTGTAAAGTTTGAATGGAGTCTATAACTACAATATCTGGTTCAACTTCTTCAATATTTCTGAAGATACTCTGCGTTTTTGTTTCGGTTAAAATGAAACAATTTTCAGAAATAGGCTGAATTCTTTCGGCACGCATTTTTATTTGCTGGGCGCTTTCTTCACCTGAAACATAAAGCGTTTTATAAGGAAGTTGCAGCGCTATTTGAAGCATCAAGGTACTCTTACCAATTCCTGGTTCGCCACCCAGAAGTGTTAGTGAGCCAGGCACTAATCCACCGCCGAGTACGCGATTTAATTCGTTATTTTTTGTGTTTAGTCTTGCTTCAGCTTGTGTAGAAATCTCTGAAATACGCTGTGGCTTCGACACTCTCTTTGAGGTGTTTTCAGAGGGTTTCCAACTTACTTTTTCGGATTTTTGGATTACTTCCTCAGCAATGGTGTTCCATTCTTTGCAGGAATTACACTGCCCCTGCCATTTGGCAAATTGTGCACCGCAGTTTTGACAGAAAAAAGTTGTTTTTGTTTTGGCCAATTCGTTTAATTTTAAATTATATCTTTGAGAAAACTATCATTTCTAAATGAAAAAAATTGCGTTTTTCTGTTTCATATTTCTTTTCGGCTTTACCTCATTTTCCCAAATAAATTCTGAAGACACAAAAATAGCGAATTTAAAGTCCAAAATTTCAAAATCTAAGAACGGAGAGAAATTGAAATTGTTAGACAGTCTTACTAACTTCATCATTAAAAACAGTAGCCAAAATCCAGACTCTTTACTTCGAGTTTTATAGATTATGCGCTGCAATTGGATTCATTAAATTACGCTGGGGCACATCTTTCCGATTTATTGGACAATTTGAATAATAGGGACGGAAAATCAGAAAAAACCTTAAACGAATTTTCAAAACACAGACCTTTTACAAAAAAAATTACGGATCCAAAAGTATTGGCAGAATTATACCTAAACGTTGGCGACAGCTATTTTTATTTGAAAGATTACAGAACATCTACAAAATACTACGATTCTACAAAAGTTTTTGCAAAGCGCGGAAAAGCGGAAAGGCTATCGGCACTTGCTATTTTATATAGGGCAGAAATTTTAGGAAACGAAGGCAGTTTTGCCGAAGCGTCTAAGGATATGCAGGAAGCTGCAAAGATTTTTTCAGAAATAGCAGATACTTCAAAATTAATTAATACAAAAAAATTCGCTTTCCGTATTATACTCACTCCATTTAGGTTTTCGGGAATCCAAGATTTCACTACCTAAATTAACCGATTAATAATCAATTATTTAGTGTTATTTTTCTTGGTGTTGTCAATACTATTTTGGATATTTATAGTACTGATATTCAGATTAATGACTATAAAATTATATGCTTATCCTTTTGTTTCCCCATTAGTTTTTTCG
>CAZFUX010000235.1:0-3191 GCA_964522085.1 uncultured Aequorivita sp. | reverse complement strand
TTCAAATTATTAAACCCGATTTTTAGGGTTCCTATGTGTAGTGAGTATATTACATCGGTTGTTGTTATTTATATTTTGATACAAATGGTATCCCAAGGTGTATTGGGCAGCGAGTTGCCAAATTATACTGCTGCACCCCTTGCAGAAACGGCTAAAGTAGCATTTGGACCCATAGGATTCGTTGTATTAATCGTTGGTGCTGCCATTTCCATGTTTGGATTTTTAAGTGGTGAAATCTTGAATGCACCCAGAATTCCATATGCTTTGGCAAGAGACAAGGTAATCCCGCTACCTTTTTTGGCAAAAATCCATAAAAAGTTTAAAACGCCTTACTTGGCAATCATCACATATGCATCCATTGCTTTCATTATTGCCGCAACAGCAAGTTTTGAACAATTGGTAGTAATTGCGACTAGTTCAATATTACTTATTTATTTGGGCGTTGTATTGTCGGTAATCAAATTACGTTATACTCAAAAGTCGAAACCAGATGAGTTTAAAATCCCTGGTGGGTTAACGGTTCCAATCATTTCCATCTTTGTCATTTTCTATTTTCTATCATCACTAACCTCCAAAGAAATGCTGGGAACAATTATATTCATTGGTATATTAACCATTATCTTTTTCGCCATTAAATTTCTTAAAAAGAAAACAGGATGATAAAATCAGTAATGATATGAGACAATGTTTTGAGTATTTTGACAAAATTCTTTATCGTTTTAAAAATCGTTATATTTAAAACTTAAATTCATTTAATATGAGGCACTTATCCCTTTGTTTAGCCCTATTCATTATAATTTCCTGTAAGTAACAAAAAACAGAAAACAGTCAATTGGGCGTTGTTGACGTTTCCGTAAGCGGTAATAAAAGTGCCCTACCACACTTTGAAAAAGGATTGCTCCTGCTTCATTCCTTTGAATATGAAGATGCCCGTGACGCTTTTAAAGAAGCACAAAAGGAAGATCCAGAAATGGCAATGGCTTATTGGGGCGAGGCAATGACCTACAATCATAGCTTATGGCAAAACCAAGATTTTGAAGCTGCAACTACTGCCTTGGCTAAGCTAGACGAGATAGATTTAGATAAAAAAACCGTAGCACTTGAACAAGATTTAATTAAAGCCGCACAAATACTCTATCAACCAAAAACTGAAAAACTACAGCGTGACATTGCCTATTCTAAGTTTATGGAGAGTTTGTATGAAAAATATCCCGCCAATCAAGAAGTAGCAGCTTTCTATGCACTGTCACTGCTAGGCTCTGTGCCCGAAGGTAGAGATGATGCATTGTATGGCAAAGGTGCAAAAATCGCTCAAGGTATTTTAAAAGAAAATCCAAACCACCCTGGAGCGTTGCATTATCTTATTCATTCCTACGATGATCCTGAACACGCAGCTCTTGCTTTGAGCGCTGCAAATTCGTATTCAAAAGTAGCTCCAGATGCTGGCCACGCTTTACACATGCCTTCACATATTTATGTTGCAACGGGAATGTGGGACGATGTAATTTCCTCAAATATCGATTCATACCAAGCCAGCATTAATAGAATGGAAGCCAAAGAACTGGATAATGATGCGCGCGGATATCACGCTTTTCATTGGTTGGAATACGGCTATCTTCAGAAAGGAAATTATGAAGAAGCAAAAAAAATGGTGCTCGATATGAAAAAATTTGTTTCTGAAGATCCTTCAAAAAGAGCAAGAGTTCATTTGGTATTTTTAAAAGGAAGTTATTTAACCGAAACCGATGAATGGGACGGTGAAATAGCCAATATTCCTGTAAACATAACAGATCTTAATATTTCCGTACGTTCCCAATATCACTTTTTAGAAGGTATGAAAGCTTTTAAAGAAGGGAATATTTCAAAACTAGACAGTATACTCGGCACTATGATACAAGACCATAATAGAGAATCCTTTGTTGTTTCAAAAGGTAGCGCCAAACTTTGTTCCGCAGTTACTCGCGATGAGGCTACTGAAATGGATTTAAAAGAATCTGAAATTAGGCAAAACCAATTATTGGCTCTTAAAGCTGAATTGAATAATGACACAAAACTGGCAGAAGAACATTTCTTAAAGTCCATTGCTATTGAAAAAAGCATAAGTTACAGTTATGGACCACCATCCATTCAAAAACCTACTCATGAACTTTATGCAGATTGGTTACTTACCAAAACAAGAAAAGAAGAAGCGGCAGAACAATATGCCCTTGCCCTGAAAAATGGACCTGGCAGGTTGCGTGTCTTGGAAGGAATAGAAAAATCAAAACAGATAATTTGATTATCTTTAAATTCTGAATTAAGACATCAAAAAACAATGGACATAGAGCAAATTTTCAAAAACAACGAGGTTTGGGTAAACGACAAACTAGGCGTTGATCCCGACTATTTCAAAAATCTTTCTAACGGTCAAAACCCTGATATTCTTTATATAGGTTGTAGCGACAGCCGCGTTACTGCAGAAGAAATTATGGGTGTAAAGCCGGGCGATGTTTTCGTGATGCGTAATATTTCTAATATGGTCTCTAACCTAGATCTAAGCGCCATGAGTGTTATTGATTATGCTGTAGAAGTTCTAAAAGTAAACCATATTGTTATTTGTGGGCATTATGGTTGTGATGGCGTTAAAGCGGCAATGCAATCAAAAGATTTAGGTATCCTAAACCCTTGGCTGCGAAATATTCGAGATGTTTACCGTTTGCACCGTGATGAGCTTAATTCCATAATAGACGAGGAAAAGAAGTATAGAAGATTAGTAGAATTGAACGTGCAAGAACAATGTGTAAACGTCATTAAAACTGCCGACGTCCAAATTGGTGTCCGTCAAGGTAGGCTAACCGTCCACGGATGGGTAATGGATATGGCAACAGGAAAATTAATCGATCTAAAAATAGATTTTGAAAAAGTATTGGAAGGTATTATGGAGATTTATCATTTAGATAAAGACGAAATTTCATCAAAATAAAAAATGCCAGTATCAATTAAAGATAACGGCATTTTTCTAATAAAGCACTCGTTTTTATAATTGGGAAAGAAGTACTTTATTAATAGCATGAACAACGCCATTAGCGGCTTGAACATCTACAATTATAATATTGCTAACTCTTCCATTTACGTCTGTTATGGTTGCATTCGCGGCATCTATACTCACTCCATTTAGGTTTTCGGGAATCCAAGATTTCACTACCTAAATT
>CAZFUX010000234.1:0-3195 GCA_964522085.1 uncultured Aequorivita sp. | reverse complement strand
ATTTTCAAATTATTAAACCCGATTTTTCGGGTTCCTATCTGTAGTGAGTATATACGTACATGATAGATTTTCAAATAAATAATCAAAACAGTAAATGACTGAAGAAGAAGTCTTTAGTTAAACTAAATGTTTAGTATTCAATAATTAGTTATCATCAGAATTTTAAATGTCTAATAAACTCAGTTTGACAAAATAATATTTATAAAGTCTTATGGTTAACAAGTTAAAGAATATAAATCCGCACCTTTTTCTTTTTAAGGCGACTGTTGTTTAGTTTACTTATTAATTGATTTGAAAGTTCCAACGGCACAGCAACAAACGCACAGTCTTGTTTTAACTCTATTACACCTAATTGCTCATTAGTTAAGTTTCCCTGTTTAATAAATAACCCAGCAATATCTCCTTTGGAAATCTTGTCTTTTCTACCTCCTGAAATAAAAAGCGTTTCCCAATATTGCGAAGCATACGGTGCTGATTGTGGAATTTCTTTAGGTTCTGTTTTTTCAATAAACTCTGGTAATAGCTGATCTTTCCATTTTAGCACATACGATGTACCTTTTTCATTAACCCTAGCTGTTCTACCGTTTCTATGAGTAAACTCTACTTCTGAATGTGGAAGTTCGTAATGGATTATAAATTTTAATTCAGGAATATCTATTCCTCTTGCTGCAAGATCGGTGGCTAATAGTATTTGGCTGGTTCCATTTCTAAACTTTATGAGTGCTCTTTCTCTGTCTTTTTGCTCCATTCCGCCAGAAAAGGAAGTATGACTAATTTTATTTTCATTTAGAAAATCGCTTACCATTTCAATACTGTCCCTAAAATTGCAAAAGATAATTCCAGGTTGATTTTCTAAATAATGAACAAGTTTTAGTAAGGTTGAAAGCTTATTCTTATCTGGTGAAATTATTGTTTCAACAGTAAGTTTTGAATCAATTGTTTCAGATAAATAATCGAGTACGATTGCATTGTCTAATTTAACAAACTTAGGGATTTCAACACACTGAGTTGCAGATGTTAAAATGCGTTTACTTACACTAGGCAATGAAATTAAAATGTCACTCATTTCACTTTCAAAACCTATCTCTAAAGATTTATCATACTCATCTAATACCAACGTATTTATACTTGCTTTTGAAAATCGGTCATCGTCAAAATGATCTAAGATTCTTCCGGGCGTGCCAACCAAAATAGCAGGCGTATGCTTCAATTCTATTTTATCTTTGCTTTTGGATCTACCGCCATAAACTGCATTTACTTTAAAGCCAGAACCTATATTTCGGATTACTTGTTCAATCTGAATAGCAAGTTCGCGCGTGGGCACCACAATTAAAGCTTGTACTTCTGGGTTTTCTATGTTTAAATTTTTAATTATCGGTAATAGAAAAGCCAATGTTTTCCCTGTTCCTGTTGGAGAAAGTAGAATTGTATTTGCCGTTTTTTCAATTACAGCAATGGCTTCCTTTTGCATATCATTGAGAGATGCAATATTCAATTTTTTTAAAATATCCTGTTGATCTTTTATTTCGTTTGCCATTATCTCTTTTTCTTCTTTTTCTTTGTTGGCTCTTCAGTCTTTGGAGCTACAACAGTGGTTTGGGCTAGTTGGTGTGCTAATATTTTATCTATTAGCTCTTCCTTTGTTAAATGATGGAATACTGTGTTTATCTTCTCTTTAAACTCAGCTGAAATTGTTCGGTTTGGCTTAGTCTTAAATATTTTCTTCGCCCATAACAAAGTATTGCTTTCCTCTGTGCTTTGGGCATCTGGTTTTTTCATTTCAGTAAAAACAATACCTAACTCTTCTTCAAACTCTGGAATTTCGAAAACTTCTTCTTGTTGAAGTATAGTTACTGAAAGTCCCTTTGCTCCTGCTCTTGCTGTTCTTCCGCTTCTATGTACGTACGTTTCATAAGTATCTGGCAAATGGTAATTTATAACATAACTTATTTCTTTTACGTCTAACCCCCTTGCCGCAAGATCTGTAGCTACAAGTATATCTATGTGCCCTTCTCTAAACTGTCCCATTACTCGATCGCGGATTGCTTGCGTAAGACTTCCGTGAATAGCCCCAGAAGAAAATTTATTAATTGCTAAATTTTTCGCTAACTTATTTACAGCAGCTTTCGTTTTACAAAAAATAATACCTCGTTCGTCTTCTTTCGAACTTAAAAAGTGAAGTAGCACCTCAAGCTTTTCAATAGGTTCTACCACCATAAACTGATGGTCTATGCCTTGATGCCCCATTGTTTCCATATTAGCTTCAATATGCACTACATTCTTGTTCAAATAATTTTGAACTAGTTGCTTAATTGTGCCTGACATTGTGGCGGTAAAAAGAAGTGTTCTTTTTGTTTTTGGAATTTCAGCAATAATAAGGTCCAAATCTGTTTTTAAGGCAGTTACCATTTCATCGGCTTCATCTAAAACCAAATAGGCCACATTTTTAAGGTCTATAGCCTTGCGGTTTATTAAATCTACCAAACGCCCAGGCGTTGCTACCACAATATGAGTAGTGCTTTTTAAACGCTCTATTTGTGGTTTTATGGGAATGCCACCACATACAGATGCAATACTAATTTCAGGACTGTTAGAAGCAAAAGAAACCAGATTAGCGTGTATTTGCTGCCCCAATTCTCGTGTTGGTGATAGGATTACAGCTTGTATATTAGTTTTTTCAGTATCTATAAGCTGCAATAACGGTAAACCAAAAGCTACCGTTTTTCCAGTTCCTGTTTTTGCCAATGCCACTATATCTTTAGTTTGAGATAAGATAAGCGGAATTGTTTTTTGTTGAATATCTGTAGGCACAGCAATGTTTAGAGCAGCTAAACTTTGTTGCAGTGAAGGGTTTAATCCTAATTCGGAAAAAGTATTGGGCATAAAATGAATTTTCGGCAAAGATAGTTAGGGTTTTGGTGGAAAATAGAATAACAAGATCTAATTTACTATTTACTGTCCACTAGAGGATAACAGGTCGGCTTAAATGATCATTTCTTTGTAAATAACTTTATCAAAATGGCTGTTAAAAATAGAAAAAATGAAAATACCAAAATTAGAAATGGAATTATGCCTGCCATTTCATCATATATTTTTCTGTTAGTGAATATGTCTTTATTAAAATTATATCCGTAATAACCATATATATACTCACTCCATTTAGGTTTTCGGGAATCCAAGATTTCACTACCTAAA
>CAZFUX010000233.1:0-3240 GCA_964522085.1 uncultured Aequorivita sp. | reverse complement strand
GCAGATTCTAAGTTTTCAAACTGACCACCATAAGTAACCGAATATCCTACAGGAATTTTAATTTTTGTATCAATAATCTGTTTAATATCATCTACTACAGATTGTAAATCTCGATCTCTAACGTTAATACCTACAACAACTCTTCGTTTGGTATCGTCTCTAGATATTTTTGCAGCACCTTTTCTGTAGGTAATAGTTGCCAGTTCACTTAACGGAATTTTACCTCCTGTTGGTAGATCTACATATAAATTTTGAAGATCAGAAATATCTTTTCTGTTAGATTTTTCTAAACGCAAAACCAAATCGAATTTCTTTTCGCCTTCAAAAATACTTCCTGCTTTATGACCTGAAAATCCCATCGCAATCATTTCGTTTAAATCGGCAATATTTAAACCATAACGAGCAATTTTATTTCGGTTGAATTTTACATTCATTTGAGGTAAACCAGCCGTTTTTTCTACCGTAATATCTGCAGCACCATTAACATTTTCTATAACCTTTTTAATTTCGTTGGCTTTTGTATTGAGTATTTCTAAATCTTCTCCATAAATTTTGATGGCAATATCAGAACGCACACCAGAAATTAATTCATTAAAACGCATTTCTATGGGTTGTGTAAACTCAACTTCCATATTCGGAATAATTTCTAGCGCTTCTTTAAATTTATTTGCCAATTCATCTTTAGTTTTTGCAGATGTCCATTCTCCCTTAGGAATTAAGGTGATAATAACATCACTTTCCTCCATAGACATTGGATCTGTTGGTACTTCTGCAGCACCAATTCTACTTACTACTTGTTTTACTTCAGGAAATTTTTTGAGTATTTGCTCAATTTTAGTAGTAATTTCTACGGTCTTTTTTAAGGAAGTTCCTGTTTTTAAAACAGGTTGAATTACAAAATCTCCTTCGTCTAAAGTGGGTACAAATTCTGCTCCCATTGTAGAAAATAAGAAAAAGGAACCTACTAAAATTCCAAAAGCAATTCCGATAACCAAACGTTTGCTTTTTAAAGCCCAACGAATAACAGGTTCATACAAATTGGTTAAAAAACGCATCAAACGAACCGAAATATTTTTGTCTGATAGGTTGGTTGGTTTTATCACTAAAGATGCAATTGCAGGTACATACGTCAATCCGAAAATCATTGCACCAATTAGAGCAAAACTAAAGGTCATCGCCATAGGTTTAAACATTTTTCCTTCAATGCCTCCTAAGGTTAAAATAGGGATAAAAACGATTAAGATAATCAACTGCCCAAAAATGGCAGAAGACATCATTTTAGAGGACGCACCAAAAGTAACATCATCTCTTACATCTTGTGCTTGTAGTTTATTTAGTGATGAAAAATCATCTCGTTTAGAAGTGATTTGAAAAGCGACAAACTCAACAATAATAACGGCTCCGTCAATGATAATTCCGAAATCAATCGCACCTAAACTCATTAAGTTGGCATCCACTCCAAAAATATACATCATAGATAAAGTAAACATCAAAGCCAACGGAATAACGGATGCTACGATCAAACCAGAACGCCAGTTTCCGAGGAGTAAAACCACCACAAAAATTACAATGAGACTTCCTAAAAGTAGGTTTTCATAGACGGTAAAAGTAGTTTTTGCAATCAACTCACTTCTGTCTAAAAATCCGTTGATATACACACCTTCTGGCAATGATTTTTCAATGGATTTTACACGTTCTTTAACCGCTTCTATTACTTTTTTTGAGTTACCCCCTTTGAGCATCATTACTTGTCCGAGGACTTTTTCTCCTTCGCCATTTGCTGTAATTGCTCCAAATCGCATTGCAGATCCATAGCCTACTTTTGCAATATTTTTAATTAAAATAGGTGTGCCATTTCTGTTGGTTACTACCGTGTTTTCAATATCTTCTAATGAGGTCATCAAACCTTCTCCTCTAATAAAATAAGATTGATTTGTCTTTTCAATATAACCGCCACCAGCAATACTATTGTTTTTTTCGAGTGCTGTAAATACATCTGAAGCGGTAATGTTCATTGCATTTAATTTTGCTGTATTAATACTAACTTCATATTGTTTTAAAAAACCACCCCAAGTATTTACTTCTACAACTCCTTTAATTCCTGATAGTTGTCGTTTTACAATCCAATCTTGAATGGTTCGTAAATCGGTTGCAGTATATTGGTCTTTGTAACCCTCTTTTACATCGAGAATATATTGATAAATTTCTCCTAAACCTGTGGTTATTGGTCCCATTTCTGGCGAACCAAAACCTTCGGGAATATTTTCTCTTACTGATATTAATTTTTCTGATATTAATTGTCGTGGCAGATAAGTTCCCATACTTTCTTCAAAAACAATAGTGACTACGGAAAGTCCGAATTTTGAAGTAGAACGAATTTCTACAACCCCTGGAAGGTTAGACATTTCTAACTCTACAGGATAGGTAATAAATTGCTCAATATCTTGTGTAGAAAGGTTTTGTGAAGTAGTAATAACTTGTACTTGGTTATTGGTTACATCTGGTACAGCACCAATAGGTATCTGTGTTAGCGAGTAAATTCCGAATCCCACCACAAATGTTGTAAATAGAAAAATGATGAATTTATTTTTTATGCTAAATTTTATAATTTTTGATAACATAGTTTTGTTTGAATAAAAAATGAATAATTAAAAAAGAACAATTGCATTTATTACAAACCATTCTTTTTTCTATAAATTTTTGGATCTTGCCATTGTAATCCGAAGAGAAGTAATCTACATTTTGATTGAGATTACTTTGTCATTTTATTCCTCGTAATGAATGACGTAAACTATGTTAATTTGGGTGGTTGAAAAACGCGCTGTTTTTCGAAGGTAGAAAACTTATCTTGATAATAGAAATTAGATTGATTTTGAGTAATTTCTATAAGTGTTTGATGTTTAAAACTGTTGTTGTAAAAAGCATAATCTGTCTGAATATGATTGCTAAAGTCATTTGCAGGATGTTTATGTTCTTTATGCTCTTGCTTGTGTTGCTCTTTATGAGATTCTTTTAAATCACCAAAATGTTTTGAAAAAAATGTAGTAAGATTGTCATTGTATTTTACTTTATGTAACTGATAATCTTCTACTAATTCGTTAATTTCAAAAGCAAGATCTACATTGATAAATGTGCTTTGAAACAAAATTAATAAAGACAAATATGTGACTAAAGTTTTTTGCATTTGATGGCAAAAATAGGGTTTAATTTTTAATTCGTATAAAAAATTAACTCAGCATC
>CAZFUX010000232.1:0-3255 GCA_964522085.1 uncultured Aequorivita sp. | reverse complement strand
GAAAGGTAAACAAGTTGTCAACTTAACACAACAACCTTGTGAAACTTAACAACTACAACAGCAAAGACGGAAAGCAATTAATAACAACTAGCAAAAGAGAAATAGACAGTTTAATTTCAGAAGGGCACAAAACTATTGATACCCTAATCACAAAAAAGATAGATTCGATTTACTGAAAAATCACTGTTTTCTAAAGTTAAAATTGGTGCATTCTAAAATTATTTTAAAATTTTTGTAACCTTTTCTACGTTTGTTACGTATAACCTAATACAAAAGTTTTAAACCTTAATTTACAGGACAAACCTTACATGAGACAACTTAAAATTACAAAGCAGGTTACCAATAGAGAAACCGCATCATTAGACAAATACCTTCAAGAAATTGGAAAAGTTGACTTAATCACCGCAGACGAAGAAGTAGAATTGGCACAGCGCATAAAAGCGGGCGACCATCTTGCTTTGGAAAAATTAACCAAAGCTAATCTTCGTTTCGTTGTTTCGGTATCAAAGCAATACCAAAACCAAGGACTTACACTTCCAGACCTTATTAATGAAGGTAACCTCGGCCTTATTAAAGCCGCACAACGTTTTGACGAAACACGTGGTTTTAAATTTATTTCGTACGCTGTTTGGTGGATTCGTCAATCAATTTTACAAGCTTTAGCAGAGCAATCGCGTATAGTTCGTTTACCGCTAAACAAAATTGGAAGCATCAATAAAATTAATAAAATGTATGCTTATCTAGAACAGGCCAACGAGCGCCCGCCTACTGCAGAAGAAATTGCAAAGGAATTAGAAATGACTATAAAGGACGTAAAAGAATCCATGAAAAACTCGGGGCGTCACCTATCCATGGATGCGCCCTTAATTGATGGTGAAGATAGTAACCTTTATGATGTTTTACGTAGTAGCGAAAGTCCAAACCCAGATCGTGCCCTATTACACGAATCGCTTAGAACAGAAATTGAACGCGCTTTGGAAACCCTTACACCCCGTGAAGCAGATGTAATTCGCTTATATTTCGGTCTTGCAGATCAACACCCTATGGCGCTAGAAGAAATAGGCGAAACCTTCGATCTTACCCGTGAACGCGTACGCCAAATTAAAGAGAAAGCAATTAGAAGATTGAAACACACCTCGAGAAGCAAAATATTAATGACCTATTTGGGATAATCCCATAACGATAACTTACAGTATAATCTCGATTTTATATTGGGATGAAAGCTGTTCGTTTTTTGATTGATGAATGACCTCCGGCTGATTACCGGAGGTTTTTTCTATCTTTACAATTCTATGGAATATACTATTTGTTATTTAAGCAAACAGGCTGTGGCTTTGAAGGATTCAGAGCTGGAAAATTTGTTTAAATTTATTTTAGAAACGAATCCAACTATGAATATTACTGGCGCCTTACTTCAAAATAATAATTTTTTTCTACAAGTACTCGAAGGCGATAAAGAGATTATTAAAAATCTTTTTGAGAAAATCCGAAGAGATAAAAGACACACTGGTGTTTTATTGATTCTAAATCAAAAGATCGAAAAACGAATATTTAAAAATTACGATGCTAATTTTAATATTTTAAAAACCAAATCTGATATTGAAAAATTAAACAACTACCTTTCATTATACGACTTTGAAAATAAATATTCCAAAAGTATAAAAACAATTATTGAACCTTTTTTGATATAAACTACATGAATGCCACACTAATTGCCCCATCAGTCCTAGCAGCAGATTTTGCGAACCTTCAGCGCGATATTGAAATGATAAACAATAGCGATGCAGATTGGTTTCATATAGATGTAATGGATGGTCACTTTGTTCCAAATATTTCTTACGGAATGCCAGTTATTCAAGCTATTAAAAAGCATGCTACAAAACCTCTTGATGTTCATTTAATGATAGAAAAACCTGAACGTTATATTGAAGAATTTGCTAAAATAGGTGCCGATATTATTACAGTTCATTATGAATCTACAATACACCTTCACAGGACGTTAACGCAGATTGAGCAAGCTGGTTGTAAAGCTGGTGTAGTTTTGAACTTAACAACACCAGTTTCAGTATTAGAAGATATTTTACCAAAATGTTTTATGGTACTTCTTATGTCCATTAACCCTGGCTTTGGAGGTCAAAAATTTGAAGATATTACTTTCAATAAGGTTAAAAAACTTCGCAAAATGATAAACGACCAGAACCTAAATACAAGGATTGAAATTGACGGTGGAGTAACCAACAAAAATGCAAAACAACTTGTTGATGCTGGTGCAGATGTTTTAGTTGCTGGAAGTTATATTTTTGGCGCAAGTAACCCTACACAAACTATTCAGGATTTAAAAGAGTTGACAAATAATTAAAATAACAATGGAATTTATTAGATTCCTTCGCTACGCTCGGAATGACGAATATTAAAGATGTAATAATTATCGGCGCCGGTCCCATAGGAATAGCTTGCGCGTTAGAATGTAAGAAGAAAGGTTTGAATTACACTGTGGTTGAAAAGGGTACGCTTACCAATTCACTTTATAATTACCCTTTGAATATGTCTTTTTTTCCACTTCGGAAAAACTAGAAATTGACGGTATTCCCTTTATAAACAATAATCCTAAGCCTACCCGTAATGAAGCTTTAGAATATTACCGTCGCGTTGCAACTTCAAATAATCTTACTGTTAATTTATACGAAGAAATACTTTCAGTAGAAAAGATCGATAATTATTTCGAAATTACTTCAGCTAAAAATACATACACAGCCAAGAACATCATCGTAAGCACAGGCTTTTATGATATTCCAAAATTGCTTAATGTAGAAGGCGAAAAACTTCCGAAAATAATACATTATTATACAGAAGCCCACCCTTTTGTAATGCAAAAAGTAGTGATTGTAGGCGCAAGTAATTCCGCAGTAGATACTGCACTGGAAATATGGAGAAAAGGTGGTGAAGCAACTATGGTTATTAGAGGCCCAGAAATTGGCAATCGGGTAAAATATTGGGTAAAACCAGATATTGAAAACCGAATAAATGAAGGCAGTATTAAAGCCTATTTTAATTCAGATATTGAAAAAATAACCGAAACTGAAGTTTTACTAAATACACCGTACGGAGCAGAAATTATAGAAAATGATTTCGTAATTGCACTAACGGGATACAAACCAAATTTCGATTTTTTGAAAAAATTAGGTGTAAGATTATCTTCAGGGTACGGTAAAGGGACATCGTTTACAAAGTTAAAGAAACATCGTTTACACTTTT
>CAZFUX010000231.1:0-3323 GCA_964522085.1 uncultured Aequorivita sp. | reverse complement strand
TTTTCAAATTATTAAACCCGATTTTTAGGGTTCCTATCTGTAGTGAGTATATAAACCTCCAACAATACTACCGATACTATTGGCTACCAGTAAATCCGGAACAATCCCCAAAGAATCGAGGGCCTGTAGCGTAGGAATATGGGCAATACCTTTAGTACCGCCACCACTTAAAACAAGTGCTATTTTTGGTATAGTATCTTGTGATAATACTATCTGAAAAAAAAAGATAGTTGTGAATAGTAGTAGGGTAATCTTTTTCATATTCAAATATACCGTTTTGTTTCATTCAGTATATTGTTAAATAATATGATTTTGAAAATTTGAAATTAAAAAATAGAATTAATTAATGAAAGATTTTTAGCTAAGAATCGATTTGACAAAAGTCTCATTAAACGAATAAAAGAAGTTGAAAAATTATTAAATTACAAACTGATTGAAAATAATTTAAATAACCAATTACTGAACATTAATGTCTTTCATAAAAACCACAGAATCAGATTCAAAATACAATCATTTAGAAAAAATGAGTGTTTCAGAATTGCTTCAAAATATAAATAACGAAGATAAAACCGTTGCCTTTTCTGTTGAAAAAGCACTTCCTCAGATTGAAAAATTAACTGAAAAAATAGTTGAAAAATTAAAATCTGGTGGAAGATTATTCTACATTGGCGCAGGAACAAGCGGCCGTTTAGGAATTGTGGACGCTAGTGAATGTCCGCCAACCTTTGGAGTGCCTCAGGATTTAGTAATTGGATTGATAGCAGGTGGAGACACAGCAATTAGAAATGCTGTGGAATTTGCTGAGGATTCTGAAAACCAAGGATGGAGCGATCTTCAGAAAGAAAATATTTCAGAAAAAGATATTGTTATTGGCATTGCTGCCTCAGGCACAACTCCTTATGTTATTGGAGGTTTAAAAGCATGCAATGAAAATAGAATTTATACAGGATGTATTACTTGTAATACCGGAAGTCCATTGGCTAATACGGCTCGATTTCCAGTTGTTGTAACCATCGGTCCAGAATTTGTAACCGGAAGCTCTAGAATGAAAGCTGGAACAGCCCAAAAGCTAATTCTCAATATGATATCAACAACGGTAATGATCCAATTGGGAAGAGTGAAAGGAAATAAAATGGTAGATATGCAGCTGAGCAATAATAAACTCGTGGATCGCGGTATAAGAATGATAATGAGTGAATTGAATATTTCAGAAACAGAAGCAAAATCGCTTTTGGAAAAACACAAAAATGTTCGAAACGTTATAAATAATTATAAAAATGGGTAAAAAACACACAGATTTAGACTTATTAAAAAAGGGCCTAAAATTCATGGGCTTTGCTTTGCCCCTTCTCTTTTTAAGCCCTTATTTACTAACCTTGTCTTTTCTTAATAAAGACACATATATGTTCTATATATTTCTTTTCTTCGGAATAATAGCCGGTGCTGGTGCTATTTACCTTTGCTTTAAAGGAATTAATACTATTATGAAGTCTATCTTTTAATTGTAATGTTATTTTAGCTCCACTTTAACCAGTACATCTTCTTTTTTACTTTCTTTAAATTCCATAAAGAAATTATTTTCAGAATCCGCGATTATGGCTTCATTATCAAAATCTGAAAGTTCTAAATCCCCTTTTACATTTCTTAAATCCATAATAGAACCTTTGGTATATCTCCTTTATTATCAATCTTAACAGCAGTTAAATAACCACCCTGCCCCTCAGTGTGCTTCGCAGGCACTTCATCTTTTGGAAGGTCAATATTTTTTATATTATCCAAGAAAACTACATAATGGTTTTCATTTTTGTAGAAATGTGAAAAGGAAATGCCATAGCCAGTTTGCCCACTAATCTGCCTTTTAGGAATTTTAACTGTCCAGCCCATCTCACCAGAAGCATTTATTTGTGAAGCAAGAATATCATCATTATGATAAATATAGCGCGTACCATTTTTTGAATTTAATTCTTTGTAATATATCTCTTCGCCAAAAAATGTTATTGTTCCATCATTTTGGATGAAAATCTTTTTAAGTTTCAAATTTTGATAATCGGCCTTATCTTTATCTTCATTTTTTGTATTCTTTCTTTCAGTTTTATTGCTTTCGTATTGATTTAAAAATTCTAAGGGAATTTCAAAAGTTTTTTGATCTATTAACGAACCGTCAGCATCAATTTTATTGTAGAATATACCGTTAACGCCAGATTTTATTCCGCCGTCAGAAAAATATCCTCCGCAAAACATAGTGTTCTCTGGGCCTTTAAAGATGGCCACTTCTTCAATAAACTTATCTCCTACAGTTATCTTTGTTATTACTGCATCCTTACTGTCTTTTGAATATTTAAATAATTCCATGTTATAGTTTGCCGTAACATCTTTCCTATTCTTTTTATCTTTTTTACTACCATCCTTATACTTCTTAATCAATGCGTATACATTGGCATTATTATCCATAGTATAATCCAACAATTCCATGTCACTTTCTGGGTAAGGTAAAGTAAAGTCATTGGCCCAAACAACTTCTAAATCTTTATCAAAAACCTGAATGCCAATTACTTCAAAATTTTTATCTTCATCTTCTTTAGAAACCCTTTTATATTTCGCAACAATTTTATTGTTAGACTTTTCAATTTGAAACTTATCATTTCCATTGAAACTATAATTAAAAGTGAATCTAGACGCTCTTCCAGATTGTAAGTTGTTTACCACCTTTCCATTCGTACTGATAATTTGTTTGTCTATAGCATCTTCAAAAAACCGTCTTTGAACGTGATTTTTTTGGCGTATAAACGTTCATTTAAAGTCTCTTTTTCTTCATAAGAAGAATAAAAAACATAAACTACATCTTCTATCTGCTCTACGTCCTCCATTACCCAATTCTTCGGAAATAAATCGCTGATGTCATATTCTGTATGCTTAAGCTCTGTAGGTTTATCTGTAGAAAACTTCTGAACGAGAATATTTCTCTTATCCCTCTTGACCATTATTATTTCTTCACCATAACTAAAGAAATATTTTTCGCCATCAATTGCCTCATAAGGCTTGCTTACACTGTATTCGTAAGCATTTGAAAGGCTTTTCTGTGAATAAGAATTAAAGGAAATGAGAAGTAAAAAGAGTAGTGCTTTTTTCATAAATTCAGGTTTTTAAAGTTAATTATTTTGTATTGCAATACATATAAAGCACCCCATTCGTCAAACTTTAATTTTTGTCAAACTTTAACTTGTTCAATTCTTTTGAAAACAATCTGAATAAACCGTTCAGTTTAGAGCATAAAAAAAGACCCAATCAAATAAATGATTGGGTCTTTAAAGGAAGGCGGCGAC
>CAZFUX010000230.1:0-3325 GCA_964522085.1 uncultured Aequorivita sp. | reverse complement strand
ATTTGAAAGGTAAACAAGTTGTCAACTTAACACAACAACCTTGTGAAACTTAACAGTTACCTATTCAAAAAACCAAGAAGCAGTTCTTCAAAATTTGCGTTGTACATATTTGTTTTACCTTTAATTATAACTCCATTTTTGTCTAGAATAATTACTTTATTCATTGCATTTAGTACAAGTTTCTTATCGGCATCTGGTAAATTTTCTAGCTGAAATTCTGTTTCAGGATTATAGCCATTTTTGTTAATAGTCTCACGCCATTTTTTAAAATGGGTATCTGTATTAATTGCTAAAAATTTGTATTCAGGAAATTTAGACTTTAATTCAGCGGTATGATTATGTATGTTTTTGTATTGTACAACCGATTTCCCAGACCAAAAATAAATTACCGTAGGCGCTTTTAATACATTATGTAGTGTTCTTAAAACATTATCAGTATTTACTAAAACTACATCGGGGATGGTATTATTTGCTGTAAGTTTTACCGTTGCGTCAAAAAGATTATTTACTTCTTTTTGATATTTTTTATTGGTATTTATTTTTGAATATGTTTCAAAAAATTTCTTTTCCTCAACAGCATTTTTAGCATTCAGTAAATACCGCATAGCATTATACCAAAGCAAATTATTCTTAATATTATCATTTGTAACAAGGCTATCAATAAATTGTATTTTTCGATTGTTATATTCGAATGAATTTCCATCTACAGGGGTTTTACTATCATAAGATGAGCAAACCATGTTTCCTATATAACGATTCATAAAGCGATGATATGGGTAGTAAAATTCAAGTTCGTCTAATTCAAAATTTATATTTTTTCGATAATCAAAAAAACTTGTTTCAAATTTCCCTGGATTACTCCTATTTGCTGCGGCATACTTTTCCTTTTTAGAATAGTAGTCATATTCTATATTGGCAAGTGCTATTTTTTTAAACGCATCAGAAACTGTGTTGCTATTATTAAAATCTTCAATTTGTTTTGACTTCAGCGTTCTTAGGGAATCAATTTTATGATCAAATTCCTTTGAGGAAAGAGCATACCATCTTGGAAGATTTTGGTTTTCAGTCTCGTTCTGCAAATACAAATCCATTAAAAGGTTATTTTGTTCGGCTCCTTTCCCAGAATAGGCTAAGGATTCATCAAAATCTATAGTGTTTATATGCATTAACAAACTATCGCCTGGCGCTATATAAAAAACTTGTCTTTCGTTATGCTTAAAGCTGTAAAGGCCATTTTTTATTTTTTCAGTTTTGTATGAAAAAAAATTATTGGCATCTAATTTTACAGTATCCAAAATGTCATCTCCTTTAGAAAAAATTATATAATCTTCGGTAGGATTTATTATTTGACCGCCTATGTAAGTAGCTTCAGCCAGCCCGCATTCATTGTTTTTACAAGAAGTAGCTAGTATAGAAATAAATAAAAGTAGAAGTAGTTTTTTAAACAATGGCTCTCTAGATTAAAGTTATCAAACAAATGTAATTGAGTTAATTACTGTTTAATGTTAAATGATGGTTAAAAGGATTTTTAAAACGTTAATATTTTCGGCATATCGCTTAAATACTTACTTTTGCGCAAAATTTAAAAATTTATGCTTTCAGTTTCAAATCTTTCGGTTCAATTTGGAAAACGTATTTTATTCGATGAAGTGAGTACGCAATTTACCACGGGCAATATATATGGGATTATTGGAGCCAATGGCGCCGGAAAATCTACCTTATTAAAAATTATTTCTGGAAAACAAGATCCTACTTCTGGGCACGTGCATTTAGAAAAAGGAAAACGATTATCCGTTTTGGAACAAAACCACAACGAATATGACGATTTTATGGTACTTGAAACCGTGGTTAGAGGTAACAAAGAGCTGTTCGCCATAAAAAGCCAAATAGACAAACTTTACGAAGATTATACAGACGCTAATGCCGAAAAAATTGGTGAGCTACAAATAATTTTTGAAGAAATGAACGGTTGGAACGCAGATAGCGATGCCGCCGCAATGCTCTCAAACCTTGGCGTTGACGCCAGTCTTCATTTTACATCAATGAAAGATTTGGACGGTAAACAAAAAGTACGAGTGCTTTTAGCACAAGCTCTTTTTGGAAACCCAGATGTTCTTATTATGGATGAACCTACCAACGACTTAGATTATGAAACTATAAGTTGGTTAGAACACTTTTTGGCGAATTATGATAACTGTGTAATTGTTGTATCTCACGACCGTCACTTTTTAGATTCTGTTTGTACGCATATTAGCGATATAGATTTCGGGAAAATAAACCATTATAGCGGTAACTATACTTTTTGGTATGAAAGTAGCCAACTCGCAGCCCGCCAACGTTCACAACAAAATAAAAAGGCTGAAGAAAAGAAAAAGGAACTGCAGGAATTTATTATGCGTTTTAGCGCCAACGTTGCAAAAAGTAAGCAAGCAACTTCACGTAAAAAGATGCTTGAAAAATTAAATATTGAAGAAATACAACCATCCAGCCGTCGTTATCCTGCAATTATTTTTGAACGTGAACGCGAAGCTGGCGATCAAATATTAAATATTGAAAATCTTTCGGCTTCTATTGATGGGGAAGCACTTTTCAAAAACGTTAATGTAAACTTGGCAAAAGGCGATAAAGTTGTGATTTATTCTAAAGATAGTCGCGCAGCTACTGCTTTTTATGAAATATTGAATGGTCACTCAAAACCAGACACCGGCGATTTACAATGGGGAATTACTACAAACCAAAGTTATTTACCGTTAGATAATGAAGAGTTTTTCAAAAACAATTTGTCATTGGTAGATTGGTTACGCCAATATGCTAAAACCGAAGAAGAGCGCGAAGAAGTTTTCTTACGTGGTTTTCTTGGTAAAATGCTTTTTAGTGGTGAAGAAGCCTTAAAGAAAAGCAGCGTACTTTCTGGAGGCGAAAAAGTAAGATGTATGTTAAGTAGAATGATGATGCTACGCGCAAACGTGTTGATGCTGGACGAACCTACAAACCACTTGGATCTAGAATCTATTACAGCATTCAACAATTCACTAAAAAACTTTAAGGGAACTATATTGCTAACCACCCACGATCACGAGTTTGCTCAAACTGTAGGAACAAGAGTTATAGAACTTACACCAAACGGAGCAATAGATAGATATATGACGTTTGATGAATATATGGGTGATAAGAAAATAAAGGAATTACGCGAAAAAATGTATGCTGTTGAAGCATAGTTACTTGTTTAAAAGTTGATGAGTGTAAAAGTTTAGGGTTTAAAAATTTAGAGTATATACTCACTCCATTTAGGTTTTCGGGAATCCAAGATTTCACTACCTAAATT
>CAZFUX010000229.1:0-3331 GCA_964522085.1 uncultured Aequorivita sp. | reverse complement strand
ATTTTCAAATTATTAAACCCGATTTTTCGGGTTCCTATGTGTAGTGAGTATATTAGTTTTATTAAAGTTGAGTTCTCGACTGGTCTTGAACGGACATATAATCCTCTCCAAAAACAGTTTTCAATCTAAAAATAAGTTCTTCTGCATTGGCTTTACTAAAAACCATAGGCGGTTTAATTTTTAAAACGTTGTGGTCTGGCTCGTCAATACTCATTAAAATTCCGAGTTGTTTCATTCTATTTACTAAATATGAAGCGTGTTCGGGTAATGGATTTTTTTCAGAATCATTCAATTCAAATCCTAAAAATAAACCTTCGCCACGCACGTCGCCAATAATTGCGAATTGCTTTTGAAGGGTTTTCAATTCACCTATTAAAAAACCACCCACTTCCAAAGCGTTTTGTTGCAGGTTTTCATCTTCTATAACTTCTAAAACTGAACGACCAATGGCGCAAAAAACAGGATTGCCACCAAAGGTGTTGAAATATTCCATACCGGTATGGAATATTTCAGCAACTTCTTTTGTGCAAGCAACCACAGCAAGTGGATGCCCGTTTCCAGCGGGTTTGCCCATGGTTACAATATCTGGCTGAACATCGTAAAGTTCAAATGCCCAAAAAGTTTTACCCATACGCCCAAAACCTGTTTGTACCTCGTCTGCAATACAAATACCACTTGCTTCCTTTACGTGTTTGTAAACTTCTTTGAAATAGTTTTTCGGTGGCACAATTTGTCCGCCGCAACTAATCATCGTTTCGCCTATAAAACCAGCGGTTTCTTTTCCTTCAGCTTTTAAATTTTGTATAATTTCTTTGGCGTGATTTGCGTAATCAATTCCGCAATTATCACCTGTATATTTTCCTCTGTAAGAATCTGGAAGCGGAAGGATGTGTGTAGTTTCTGGTTTTGGGAAACCACCTTCGCCTTCAAATTTATACGAACTTACGTCCATAACGGCATTTGTGTTTCCGTGATACCCAACTTCTATTGCCAAAATATCGTTGTTGCCAGTTACGGTTTTTGCCATTCGTAATGCAAGTTCGTTTGCCTCGCTGCCAGAATTTACAATATGAATTACTGATATATGTGGTGGTAATTTTTTTAGCAAGGCTTCCGCGTAGGCGATAATTTCTTCGTGTAAATAACGTGTGTTGGTATTTAAAACCGCCATTTGTTTTTGCCTGGCATTCACCACTTTTGGGTGTTGATGCCCCACGTGGTTTACATTGTTTACAGTGTCTAGATATTTTTGACCTTCAATATCAATTAAATAAACACCTTCGCCACGGACGATATGCAAAGGTTTATCATACGAAAGACTCAATCCTTTTCCGAGATGATTATTTCTGAAATTGATTATGTTTTCTTCAGAAATTTTTTCTTCGGAAGTATTTAATTCTTCTTTAAAAATTAAGTTTGGATCGGGGCAAATACTTTTCCAAACGTCAATTTTGGAAGGTAAAGCTACGCCGTTGAAGTTTTCATTATTTCCCAACAAATCAAAAATAATTTGAAAATGAAGATGCGGCGCCCAGTCGCCATTTTCGTTTGGCGCACCAATGTAGGCAATGAGTTCACCTTGTTTTACTTTCTGCCCAGGCTTTAAAATAGTAAGGGAACTTAGAGTTAAATGCCCGTAAAGTGAATAGAATTTTCCTGCTTCAAAATGATGTTCCAAAATGAGCATTGGACCGTAATCCTTATCATAATAAGGCGAGTGAACGGGTGTTTGGGAGTGCACCCAAAAATCTGTTCCTAAATGTACGGTGCGGTATTGAGGACCGTTGTTTCCTTCACTTTTGAATGCTTCGGTAGTATAAAAAGGACGGACTTCCAAATAACCGTTTAATAAAATTGTTTTGGGATGGTGTTTTTGAAATTGTTTCAGTTTAAATTCTGAAACCTCAGCATTACTGTATTCTGAAAGATTGCCGAGCAAAATACTTCCGACGCTCATATCTAAGTTCACTACTTTTTCTGAAGCAACTGTTGGAAACATTGTTTTTAAAGAAACTTGGTTATTTTTTGTCCAGTTTTCGAATTTTTCTTCTAATGGATGCGCTGAATAATCACAAGCGTTTCGGAAAGAATAATAGGCGAATTTTTCATTTACATTAAACCATTTTTCCAACAAATCCCAAGCTGGCTTTTCACTAATAACGAAATAATCGTCATTTGGAAATTCTTGTTTTTTAAGCGAAGCATTTGTAACGGTTGTAACAAGACGCATTCCAACCAAAATGTATAAACATTCCAGTTCTTTTTCTGAAAGTTTGTAGTGTTTGTTATACCCGTTTATAACTTCTAAAGCTGCCGAAAGTGGATCGGACAAATTCATTATTACATACGCCAAAATCTATAATTCCGGAAACTTTTGGATTGCTTAAATCTTCTGAAACTAGAATGTTGTAGTCGTTCAAGTCGTTGTGAACAATACTTTTAGAAAGGTTTTTATAAGTTGATTTAATTTCAGAAAACTTACTTTGAAAATATTGAATAATTTCTTTTTGGTTGCCTGAAAAGCGATCTGTATGTTTTAAAGTCCAATCCGAATTTGCTAAATCCCAATCCAGAATTCTGTGTGCTTCGGGATGTTCAAAGTCTTTTAATAGATTGGTTAAATTACCAGCAGCTTCGCCTAAACTTTTACGTAAACTTTCGGTTTTTGGATTTATAGTCGCCCAAAGTCGCCCTGGAATCCAAGTGAGAAGTCGAGCAGATTTTTTATTTAAAATCTCAGTAAGTGATTTTCCATTTTTATTAGCAATTACATTTGAAGTTTGAAATGGTAGTTTTTTATCTGAAAGGTATTTAAGTCTTTGTATTTGAAAATCCAGCTGATTTTTGTTTTCTTCCGATGAAATTTTTAAAAGATATTTATCGGTTTCAGATGTTTTTAAAAGAAAATTATCGTCAACGTAGCCATCAAGTTTTGAAGCTTCTGAGTTTAAATTATAATGTTCGCTGGCAATTCGCGAAGCATCTTTGGGATTGAATTTAGTCATGCTGTTTTAAAGTAATTAACAAACAATAATACTGAAAAAGAGAGGGACGAAATTAAACATCACGTTAAAATTTCGTCCCTCAACTCTGGCTAAAAAAATATTTATAATATGCTTTTCTGTTTTTTATAAAATGCATCTGCTTGCAGTTGCATTAATTCGCGGGCTTTTTTGCGTTTGGAATCATAGAGTTCCTGTTCGTTAGCTATGTCTGCATAAACTCTGTTGTTTATGTTTCGGTCTGTAGTTACTAATATACTCACTACATATAGGAACCGAAAAATCGGGTTTAATAATTTGAAAATTATCTAAGAGTATTTTCTCAAATT
>CAZFUX010000228.1:0-3393 GCA_964522085.1 uncultured Aequorivita sp. | reverse complement strand
CTGTATCACATAGATGGAATTATCTTGGGGAACCTTACGGATAAGCATAAAATAAAAAGAAAACAGTACAAATCAAAAAAGCTGAACAATGACGTCATTGTTCAGCTTTAATTAATAAATTTAATCCTTTAATAATCGGTATCGGTTATTTAGGACTAGACAAAAGTTGAAATTATTTTACTATAATTCTTCCTGTTTTAAAAGATTTAGTGTGCTGTCCACCAATTCTAATAATATAAACTCCGCTTGCAATTTCGCTCATATCGAGCTTTGCTTTATATTCATTGTCCATCTTATTAATCATCTTCATTTTTAATTGTTGACCCAACATATTGTAAACAGCCAAATATGCTGGACCATCATAAGCGGTGGTAAGCGATACTTCATATTGCTTATTGCCTTTGGTCGTTATAACAAAGCTACCGTTTCTAATTGAAAAATCATCTACACCAAGGGTACCTATATTTGCTGTGTAATCTTCTGTTTCACCATATTGTGTTTCCTCACAAGCATCATTTGGTACAGGACCATTCCAATTGCTTTTGGCTCGCATACGGTGTGGTCCAAGGGCAGCACCAGCTGGAACAACTAAATCTGTTGTTAAAGTAAATGTTCCTGCTCCTTGTCCAGACGCAATCTCTACGTTATTTACAACTACCTCATTTTCTGTGAATATAGAATCATCATTATAATCAATCCATACTTTTATAAATTGATCTCCGTAACCCGTAGTTATGGTAAGGTCATTGGTGCTATCTGGAGCTAAGTTTGCCACTAAATTAGTATAATCTGAATAGCCATCGCATAAAGATGCATTATTAATCTCTGCTATAGAAAACAATCGGAAACCATCACCTGTAGCGCAATCTTCGCTAGGTTGGCACAAAATATTTTCAATTTCGGTTGAGACTAAATTATTAGCAGCATTTGCATCTCCCGACAATGAAGTTGAAACAGTAACATTGTAAGTTTGTAATGCAGAAAAATCTGCAGTTTGGGCGAAACTATAGGTCATTTCTTGTTCACTATCAATAGGTCCTACAAATGTTTCTACAACTGGCGTACCACCATCAATAACATACTGCACATTAAAGTTTGATTGCGAAGCTGCGCCGAAATTTTTTATAGTTGCAGTAATAGTTTCAACACCTAAGCCTGAGCCAGAAACTGGATCTGTTATTTCAATCGCTCCAACGTCGTTTGTCAAGAGATGGGTTATCTCTTTTGTAAAAGTATCGTTTGACGAAAATTCATCACCAGAAAGATTGGTTCTCACTTCAATGGAATATGTTTGACCAACAGTAGAAAGATCTACGGTTTGTGTAAATGTATATGTAGCGGCTGCGCCAGCGGCAACGGTTCCTGAAAAAGTTTCAGAAGCAACTAAACTTCCATCCACTCTAAGTTCTAAAGGAATGTTTCCTTGTGGATCTGTTCCAAAATTTCGGATACTCACTTCTACAGTTTCAGCATTTGTTAAAAGTCCACTCACTGGTTGCACAAGAGCATTCACACCTACGTCTTTTGCAAAACCTCCAGACAATGTAAATGCAGCAATTTGAGTTCTCCAATTATTATCAGAAGAAAAATATTCTGCAGTATGCCAAAAGGTAAAGTTATCCGGGTCCATTGTAAGGTGTGAATAATCCCCAAATCTATTTGAAAAAGTTTGAACACCAGCACCTGGAATTATTTCGGTTTCAGCAACCGTCATTTGTCCTAAAGGATCACCATCAAACCTTCCTGTATAGCGAATGGATGGTTTAAGAGTTGCACTTGCAACGTTAAAAGCCAAACCTATATTTCCTGCGGCATCCATACCTGCACTACCCATAAAACGGCTATGGCCATCAGCAGGTGCATAAGTTCCTTCTTGAAATATTGCCCATGGGTTGGTAGTATCGTTTCGAAGCTCTATCCATCTAACACCCGAGGTATCGTTATTATCTATATCTGTGTTAAATGTAATAACCCAACTGTTATGACCTGCAAAACTGCGATAGTTGGCAGCATAGGAAATAATACCGCCAATCATATCAATTTTTTGACCAGTTCCTGGCTGTTCTACATCGCCAGAGCCAAAGGGTGCAAATACTGAATTAAATGGATCTGTTGGAATTTCTAAGGGTGGTGAAATTGTAGAGTTAGCTGTGTTTGTCCAATCTAGATCTATTTCCCAAACCTTTAAATGGTCGAAGGTTACTCCAGCCCATCCATCATCTTGAAGATAGGTTACATAACCTGGTGCATCTGTAGAAATGGCTGTTCCCAAAAGGTTTGCGGGTTCTGGGCTTAATACAGTGTTAGTATTTTGAGTGCCCCCAGAAAGTGGAAACCCAATAATCTTGGGGCTTGTACCACCAGCAAGCATTACATCTCTTTGCACAGCATATACTTTATTAGTTGTTCCTATGTTTGCTGTTAAATAATATGCATCGTGCCAAACGCTATAGTGCGGATAATCCGGAAAACTGTCGAAAGAATATTGATACACATTATAGACTCCTGTTGGATCGTTGGTTTCAGAAACACCAATTGCTAGTGAATTGTTTAAAGAACCAAATTCACTTACAAACCAACGATCTGCAAGTTGGTCATACATAATAATTGGATCTCCTGAATTTGAACCTATTCCCAAGAAAGTTCCCAAAGCAACTGGGCCAACCAATAAGGCACCTGTTTTGCTAAAAATCTTTACAATAGAATTTACAGAATGTACATAATGATTTGGTCCAGCCGCGCCCGTAGGATCTGGAGGTGTATAGCCAGATTCTGAGGAAGAGGCTCCAATAAAGTTCTGTTCAATTGCTCGAGTTTGGATCTCTCCAAAATTTCGTTGAACGTTTTGATCAATACCTATAGGCAATGCATCGGCATTTACCTGTGGATTATAGCGAGAGCCGTTGTTAACGACCTTTATTTCTTTAATGGTCTGGCTGTTAACTTGCTCTTGAATAGCAAAATCTCGCAACGGAATTGTTTTGCCTATAAAAGTACCGACAATCACCTCGTCTGGTGGAAAATTTTGTTGGGCGTTAGCACCAATTCCAAATAGCAGCATGGCTGCAAATAGTAGTTTTGAAAATTTCATGGTTTGTTTTTTTAAATTTTAAGAAATGAAAGGTACTTATATATTTTAAATTCGAAATGTGTTTTCAAAATTATTAATCCTTTTGCAATGATGTAAACTAGTGCAAAAGTGTAATTGTAACAATATATTCCAAGATTTTAAAAACATCTAAATTAAGGAATCAACGACTCCTAAAATTTAGCGTTAGCAAATAAGTGCAAAAGTTTTACTGAAAATTATTACCCGATAAATTAAAAACGAAGCGCTTTTATACTCACTACACATAGGAACCCGAAAAATCGGGTTTAATAATTTAAAAATTA
>CAZFUX010000227.1:0-3413 GCA_964522085.1 uncultured Aequorivita sp. | reverse complement strand
GTTAATTTAGGTAGTGAAATCTTGGATTCCCGAAAACCTAAATGGAGTGAGTATATAATAATCTGCCAAAAGGGGCGATTGCCTTGGGAGATTAATATTTCATTTTGTTCCATTTCGTTTTTAAAATAGTATCAAAAATAAAAAATGCTTCCTTATATTGGAAGCATTTTTAAATATTTAAACCTTAATGGCTTGCTTAATCAGCAAGTACCATAACTCGGTTATTGTTACATTCAATAGTTCCTCCGCTAATTTGAAGAACCCATTTCCCATTTTCTTGCGTAAATTTTTTCTGAAAACCTTCTGCAATAGTTGGATTTCCTTTAAATTTCACTTTTCCTTCTTGCAAAACAGAGACAATAGGAGCGTGGTTATTTAGCATTTGAAATTCACCTTCCACTCCAGGAACGGTTATGCTTTCTACTTCGCCAGCAACTAAGGATGCTTCGGGGGTTACTATTTCTAAGTACATATTTTTAGTATTGAGATGTGAGATGTGAGATTTGAGACGTGAGAAAAGTCTAATATCTCACGTCTCAATACTAATATCTATTTAAGCTTCAGCAAGCATTTTCTCGCCAGCGGCAACTGCTTCCTCAATGGTTCCTTTAAGGTTGAAGGCTGCTTCTGGAAGGTGATCTAGTTCGCCATCCATAATCATGTTGAAACCTTTGATAGTTTCTTTAATATCAACCAAAACACCAGGAATACCTGTAAACTGCTCTGCTACGTGGAAAGGCTGAGATAGGAAACGCTGTACGCGACGTGCGCGGCCTACTGCCATTTTATCTTCTTCAGATAGTTCTTCCATTCCAAGAATGGCGATAATATCTTGTAATTCTTTGTAACGCTGTAAAAGCTCTTTTACTTTTTGTGCGCAATCGTAATGCTCTTTTCCAAGAATAGACTCAGTAAGAATTCTAGAAGTAGAATCCAAAGGATCTACCGCTGGATAAATACCAAGCTCAGCAATTTTACGTGAAAGTACAGTTGTAGCATCTAAGTGAGCAAAAGTTGTTGCTGGTGCTGGATCCGTTAAATCATCCGCAGGTACGTAAACCGCCTGAACTGAAGTAATGGAACCTCTTTTTGTTGAAGTAATACGCTCTTGCATGGCTCCCATTTCTGTTGCCAAAGTTGGTTGGTAACCCACCGCAGAAGGCATACGCCCAAGAAGTGCAGAAACCTCAGAACCCGCTTGCGTAAAACGGAAAATATTATCTACGAAGAAAAGTACATCTTTCCCTTGTCCTTCGCCAGCTCCATCACGGAAATACTCAGCAATGGTCAAACCTGAAAGCGCAACACGTGCACGTGCTCCAGGTGGCTCGTTCATCTGCCCGAATACGAAAGTAGCTTTAGATTCTTTCATAGCCTCTTTATCTACTTTTGAAAGATCCCATCCGCCATTTTCCATAGAGTGCATAAAGTCGTCACCGTATTTTATAATACCAGACTCAAGCATTTCACGAAGTAAGTCATTACCCTCACGAGTACGTTCACCTACACCAGCGAATACTGAAAGACCACCGTGGCCTTTCGCAATATTGTTAATTAACTCTTGTATAAGTACGGTTTTACCAACACCTGCACCTCCAAAAAGACCAATTTTACCACCTTTTGCATAAGGCTCGATAAGGTCGATTACTTTAATACCTGTAAAAAGAACTTCGGTAGAAGTTGAAAGATCTTCAAATTTTGGAGCATCGCGGTGAATAGGAAGACCAGCATCACCCGCTTTAGGCAAGTTTCCAATACCATCAATAGCATCACCAATTACGTTGAAAAGACGACCGTAAACAGCATCGCCAACTGGCATTTGGATAGGTGCTCCAGTTGCAACAGCATCTACACCACGGCTTAAACCATCTGTAGAATCCATAGATATGGTACGAACCATACTTTCACCAATGTGAGATTGAACTTCAAGAACCAAAAGGTTTCCGTTGTTGTTTACCTCTAACGAGTCATATATTTTTGGAAGTTCCGATCCGCTATCAAACGCAACGTCAACTACCGGGCCAATAATCTGTGCAACTTTTCCTATGCTTTGTGACATGAGTAACTGTTTATTTTATAGTTATCTAAGGATGAAAATACCACCCTTATTTTGAACGGTGCAAAGATAGTTTTTTCTGAATGAAAATTGCAATAGGAATGTTGAAAAATTTAGGGTTTGTAAGGAAAAGACTCAAAAAATTTCTAAAACCTTCAGGGTATTGTATAATTAAAGCTTTTCTCAAAGCCCGCGGACTTCTTTCGCGAAAAGGGAAATTATTTTTTTCTAAAGTGAATTGTCTTTGGAGATACTGCGTCCGTCAATTTCAACAATCGGCGTAAGTTCGCCCATTGTTCCTGTTGCTAAAACGCCGTCTGCATTGTAAAACTGCGAAAGTGTAATGTCTTGTTCCAAAATATCAATATTTTGTTTTTTGCATATTTCAATCATAGAGTTACGAGTAATTCATGGAAGACAGGCGTGCGCATAAGGTGTAAAAACTTTACCATTTTTTACTATTCGTGTCCGACTAAGATGTAAGACCGCTTACTTCGACAGGCTCAGCACAGGGAGCTGAAAGACGTAAGATATAAGACTTACTTTAATGGGTTGACAATATAGGTCAAATTGATTAAGCATTCTTTCTAGCTTTTAAACCTCAGGGGTGTACATAATAGCAAGGTGTTTCTTAATAAAATTACTTTAAGTACCTATTCTAACTGGTTAAACAGAGTTTTGTAATATTTTAATCGGACACTAATGCTTCAATTACATTTTTTCCTTCAATTCCATTGTTTGAAGAATCTCTTTTTGTGACGGATGCTCTTTTTTCAAAGTAGCATTTTGAAGATAATATCCATAAAAAGGTTCATCTAAAACAGTAGTATCTTCGCGTTGTGCAAAGTAATACATAAAGGCTGTGGGAAAGATTTCGCGGGCTCGAAATTAGATTGATGACTTTCATGAATTTAAAAGTATCAATTTATTTTTAAACAGGACTAAAGGGAACCAGGAAACATGACGTTTTGAAACACGATTATAAATAAAATATTTTAAATAGTATTTACATTTTTCTCTTTAAATAGATCTCCATATAGTTTGTGGTAGAAAGGTATTCGTTGCGCATGTTATCCAAATGTTTTAAGCGCTGGCTCATCTTCCTTCAGATTATCTTTTAAATCTTTATCTGTAACTGTTAATGCAATATACCAATTGCCAGTTCGGGAAAAATACTCGCCTTCTAGTATTGATCCTGATCCATATCCTTTTTCTTCTAAAGCGGCATCAACGATCATTGGAATTACATTAACGGTTTGTGTTTTTCGCTCTACTTCATAAAAAGTGAGATAGTATTTTTTATCGCTTATATACTCACTACACATAGGAACCCGAAAAATCGGGTTTAATAATTTGA
>CAZFUX010000226.1:0-3416 GCA_964522085.1 uncultured Aequorivita sp. | reverse complement strand
TTAATCTGAATATCAGCACTATAAATATACAAAATAGTATTGACAACACCAAGAAGAATAACGCTAAATAATTGATTATTAATCGGTTAATTTAGGTAGTGAAATCTTGGATTCCCGAAAACCTAAATGGAGTGAGTATAGATACTTACCATTTATAGAGATGAAGGAGAAACTAATTATGAAAAGTTTATAAAGAATTAAAATAATAATAATTTTTCTTATTTTATTCAGTATCGAAGTGTGGATCGTGATGGGTGGTTTGGATAAAATTCAATTTCCCTTTTAACGATTTTTTAAGAATTTAAAGAACTTCAGATAGTATCTTTAAAACTTTCCTAAAAATCAACCAATTATGTTTAAAACCTCTTTTAAAATGAGCTTCTTAGCTCTTACTGCTGTTACTCTTTTCGCAGTTTCTTGTAAAAATGAAAAAGCTGTTTCAACTGAAGAAAACGCTAAACTCTCCGTCCCGTTTGAAAAATATGAACTAAAAAATGGCCTCGATGTAATCCTTCATCAAGACAAAAGTGATCCTATTGTTTCACTCGCCATTCAGTATGGCGTAGGGTCTAACCGTGAAAAAACTGGAAGAACAGGATTCGCACATTTATTTGAACACATGCTTTTTCAGGAATCTGAAAATGTACCGCAAGATCAATTCTTCAAAACAATTCAAGATGCAGGAGGAACGTTAAATGGCGGAACTTGGAAAGATGGTACAATTTATTATGAAATAGTGCCAAAAAACGCAATGGAAACCGTAATGTGGCTAGAAAGCGACCGCATGGGGTATTTAATAAACACAGTTACCGAAGCTGCTTTTGAAAATCAGCAAGAAGTAGTTCAAAATGAAAAGCGTCAACGTGTAGACAATAATCCTTATGGACATACAGGTTGGGTCATTGATAAAGCGTTATATCCAGAAGGCCATCCATACAATTGGCAGGTAATTGGCGAATTGGAAGATCTTCAAAATGCGACTGTAGAAGATGTAAAGGAATTTTACGATCGATTTTATGGTCCTAATAATGCAACCTTAGTTTTGGCGGGCGATTTTGAAATCGACGAAGCAAAAAAAATGATAGAAAAATACTTTGGTGAAATTAAGCGTCGCCAAGAAGTAGCGCCGTTAGAACCACAGCCAGTAACATTAGCTGAAACAAAAAGGCTTTACCACGAAGATAATTTTGCTACCGCACCACAACTGAATATGGTTTGGCCAACACTTCAGCAATATACCGAGGATGCATACGCTTTAGACTTTTTAGGTGAAATTCTATCCCAAGGGAAAAAAGCGCCGCTTTATAAAATATTGGTAAAAGAAAAAGACTTAACAGCAAGAACAATAGCTTACAATAGTTCAAATGAATTGGCTGGAGATTTTCAAATATCCATAACAGCTAACAATGGTGTTGATTTAGATTCTGTTGAAAGCGGAATTAATGAAGCTTTTGCACTTTTTGAAAAAGAGGGTGTTACAGATCGTGATGTTGAAAGGATTAAAGCAGGTTTGGAAACTCAGTTTTACAACGGAATTAGTAGTGTATTGGGTAAATCTTTTCAACTGGCAAGTTATAATGTTTTTGCCGGTGACCCAGGTTTTATAACCCAAGACATCGAAAACATAAAAAAGGTTACGAAGGAAGATGTAATGAGGGTTTACAACAAATATATAAAAGGTAAGCCTTATATTATGACCAGTTTTGTACCAAAAGGACAACTTGAACTAATTGCAGAGAATTCTGAAAAAGCAAATGTTGTTGAGGAAGAAATTAAGGAAAACGTTACTGAAAAAGTAGAAGAAATAACTACTGAAATAGTGAAAATACCTTCTAATTTTGACCGTTCAAAACCACCAGTACAAGGAGTAGCACCAGAGCTTAGCATTCCTGTAATGTGGGCAGTTAATCTTGAAAATGGTATGAAAGTTTCTGGAATAGAACAAAATGAAATTCCAACAGTAAACTTTAGCTTAGTAATTGAAGGTGGTCATTTACTTGACGATATGAAAAAAAATGGGGTTGCAAATTTAATGAGCGACATTTTAATGGAAGGTACAGCCAACAAAACGCCAGAACAATTGGAAGAAGCTATAGACCTTTTAGGAGCTAGTATTAGGATGTATACAACCGATGAATCTATCGTAATACGCGGAAACACTTTAACACGTAATTTTAACAAAACGATGGATTTGGTTACTGAAATACTGTTAGAGCCACGTTGGGATGAAGAAGAATTGGGAAGAATAAAAACCAAAACTATCAATTCAATTGAACGTTCAGATGCTAATCCAAATGCAGTTGCAAATCGAGTTTATAACAAAGTTCTTTACGGAGCAGATCATATTTTTAGCTATCCAATTTCAGGTACTGTAGAATCTGTGAAAGCCATTACAATGAATGACTTAAAGGATTATTATAATAAAAACTTTTCGCCATCAATAAGCACATTCCAAGTTGTAGGAAATATTAATGAAATTGCAGTATTGAATGATTTAAAAAAATTGGAAGCGAATTGGCCTGCAAAAGAAGTAACTATTCCAGAATACCCTGTTGCTAACAACCGCGATAAGGCTTCATTGTACTTTGTAGATATACCGAATGCAAAACAATCCGTAATTAATATAGGTTATATTTCAATGCCAAGAACCGATGCAGATTTTTATCCAGCAGAAGTTATGAACTATAAATTAGGTGGTTCTTTTTCAGGAAATGTAAACTTAATTCTTCGTGAAGAAAAAGGTTATACGTATGGTGCGCGAACTAATTTTGGAGGAAGCAAAATTCCAGGAACGTTCACAGCTTCTTCAAGTGTTCGTACAAATACTACGGGTGAATCTGTTGAAATTTTTAGAGATGAAATTTCAAAATATAAAGAAGGTATTTCACCAGAAGATCTTGAGTTTACGAAAAATGCACTTATAAAATCGAATGCACGTCGTTTTGAAACACAAGGCTCACTTTTAGGAATGTTGCAGGAAATAAACGAATATAATCTTCCTGCAAATTATATTGAAGAGGAAGAAACTACCATAAAAAATATGACTTTAGAACAGCACAAGGCGTTGGCTAATAAATATTTAGATGCTTCCAAAATGGCTTACTTAGTTGTTGGAGATGCTGCAACGCAATTTGCACAATTCAAAAAAATGGGCTTCGATGAAGTAAAACTTCTCGACAAAAATGGCGAAGAAGTAACCCTTGAAGATGTAAAGTTGTAATTTCATTTAAATTTTGTCTAGTCCTAAATAACCGATACAGATTATTAAAGGATTAAATTTATTAATTAAAGCTGAACAATGACGTCATTGTTCAGCTTTTTTGATTTGTACTGTTTTCTTTTTATTTTTTGTTGGGTATGCATGATATACTCACTACAGATAGGAACCCTAAAAATCGGGTTTAATAATTTGAAAA
>CAZFUX010000225.1:0-3464 GCA_964522085.1 uncultured Aequorivita sp. | reverse complement strand
TTTTCAAATTATTAAACCCGATTTTTAGGGTTCCTATGTGTAGTGAGTATATAAAGACGGAGACATTGAAACAAATGTTGAAGAACTTGGCGAAAAACTAAGCAAACGTTTTAATGAATTCAGTAAAAAATACGGTAAAAAACTGACGCTAGCTTTTGAACCAGGCAAGTTTTTAGTGAGTGAAGCTGGTCAGTTTTTAGTAAAAGTAAATGTTATTAAACAAACCACTTCTACAGTATTTGCACAAGTTGATAGTGGGTTTAATCATTTAATACGCCCAGTGCTTTACGGTTCGCAACATGAAATTAAAAACATTTCACGCCCAAGAGGAAAGGA
This sequence comes from uncultured Aequorivita sp., assembly GCA_964522085.1. GTDB lineage: Bacteria > Bacteroidota > Bacteroidia > Flavobacteriales > Flavobacteriaceae > Aequorivita. The sequence continues at coordinate 3,128 of CAZFUX010000225.1, read as the reverse complement.
TCGATTTTACACTGTAACAGGTTATATCTGCGAGACTGATACATTCGCAAATAATAGAAGAATTCCCGAAATTCACGAAGGCGATATACTGTCTTTCCATAATGCTGGTGCGTATTGCTTCACAATGGCGAGTAATTACAATTCCCGTTATCGTCCTGCTGAGGTACTTTGGTATAAAGAAAAAGCTCATTTAATTAGAAAAAGAGAAACGTTTGAAGATATTTTAAAGAATCAAATAGCGATTTCTTTTTAATAGTAGGTGCGTTTTTAAAATTACTGAAATATCTATTTAAGAAAACCGTAGATATTGTTTAAATTCGGCTAAAATAATTTAAACAATATCTTGCATTTGAAAAATACTGCTTCTGCTTCCACATCACAAAATTTTGATACAATTGTTATAGGCAGCGGTGTTGGCGGACTTTCCGCAGCAATTTGTTTGGCTCGTGAAGGGCAAAAAGTTTTGGTTTTGGAGCAGCACGATGTTCCCGGCGGTTGGTGTCATAGTTTTTATTTAAACGGGCATCGTTTTACGCCAGGCGTTCATTATGTTGGTCTTTTAGAAAAAGGTCAGTCCACGGCAGAACTATACGAAGGATTAGGAATTGCAAACGATCTTACTTTCTTCAGAATGAATCCCTCAGCCTATGAGCACGCTTATATAGGAGAGGAACGTTTCAGCTTTCCAGGGAATTTTGAAGAATTGATAAAGAAACTTGTAGAGAAATTTCCAAAGGAAGAAAAAAATATCAAAAAATATTTAATCCTTGTTCGTAATGTAAGTAGGGAATTACAATTGCTTCCTTATATTGAAGGATTCTGGCAGCATGTAACCATTCCTTTTCGCACTAAGAATATGGGTAAGTATGCACTTTTCAGCTTAAAAAGAGTAATTGATTGGCATATTAAGGATCCGCTTCTCAAAAAAATACTCAATATTCAGTTTGGGGATCACGGGCTTGCGCCTGCAAAAGCCAGTTTTCCGTTGCATTGCGCAGTTATGGATCATTATTTTAACGGAGGTTATTATCCTTGCGGTGGCGGTGGAGCCATTGTAAAAGCGATGACAAATGAAATAAAAAGAAATAACGGAGAAGTAAAAACACAACAAACTGTAAAGAGAATACTTTTAGAAGGTGAAAAGAACAAAACGGCTATTGGTGTTGAAATGGAAAGCGGTGAGCAGATTTTTGCTAAAAAGATAATTTCTAATGCAGATCCTAATATCACTTATAAAAAACTTATTGGTGCAAAAAAATTAAGTAAGAGACTGAAAAATAAATTGAATAAAACCGCTTATTCTTGCACTTCCTTAATGCTTTTCTTAACGGTTGATATGGATTTAAGGGCTGCAGGAATAGACTCGGGAAATATTTGGATGATGCCAAATGAAGATATGGATGATGTTTATGAAAAAATGATGTTGCCTGATATGACTACTGAAAATGCTTTTCAAGGAATGTTTATAAGCTGCACCACTTTAAAAGATCCGTCCAGTTTTGATGGAAAACACCATAGTATCGAAGCCATTACGTATCTTGATTATAAAACTTTTGAAAAGTTTAAGGATGAAAACGATCCACGTTCTGACGAATATCTTCAATTTAAAGAATTGCTCACAGAAAAAATGCTAAAAACCTTGGAAAAGGTTTTGCCAAACGTTCGTGAGCATATTGTACACCAAGAATTGGGAACACCTATAACAAATGAATATTACATAAATTCAACGAGAGGAAGTGTTTACGGCACCGAGAAAAAATTAACTCAAATAGGACCTTTTGCCTACAAAGCCAAAAGTGAAATAAAAAACCTATACCTATGTGGTGCAAGTATTGTGAGTCACGGCGTTGCAGGAGCAGGATATTCTGGTGTGCAAACAGCTGGAGAAATTTTGAATAAGAAACAATCTGAGCTTTTAAAAACAGATAAACAGCAAAACATTCAGATATATGAAGCTGAAGATGACTCAAATTACCCAACTTGGTTAAAGAATAAAATTGATTCTAAAAAAAGGAAAGCCTCTGGGTTTTAACGCGAATAAGGATTACCAATCTTAAGCGTCTTAAAGAAAAATTAAAATTCTAATTCAACTTACTTGAATTAGAATTTTAAAATAGATAAAATCTTAAGTCTCAAATAATTAGATTTTAGAAAAAAATCATTAAAAAATAACTGTTTATCAATAATACTTCTATCTTTGCAACTTATATTAATTATTTTATTTAAATACAATGAACAAAGGAACAGTAAAATTCTTCAACGACACTAAAGGATTTGGTTTTATCACTGAAGAAGGAACAAACAAAGAACATTTTGTACACGTTACAGGTCTAATCGACGAAGTTCGCGAAGGTGACGAAGTAGAATTTGATCTTCAAGAAGGAAAAAAAGGATTGAATGCGGTTAACGTTAAAGTACTTTAATACACACAATTTTTTTAAGGCAAAGCCTCCCAATTGGGAGGCTTTTTTATGCACTATCTTTATTAAATATTTGATTAATTCAAAATAAATCATTGATTACAAGAAAATTATAATTCTCTTTTATCTCTAATTAACCAAATATTATAAATGATGAAAAAAACTACACTACTCGTGATGGTGTTGTGCATGCTGACTATTCAGCTCTCCGCACAGCAAAAAAATCCAGGAAAAGAAAAAGAAGCAGCACGATTGGCTACAGAGCCATCGTCCATTTCGCTAGAAAAACTTATTGAAGAAAAAAACAGTTCGTATGTAATTACGAATGAAAATGTAAGTCGCCTTAGTGGGATTAGGCACGTTTATTTACGACAGGCCATTAATGGTATGGAGGTTTATGGTACCGAATCCAGCGTGCATTTCGATAAAATCGGTAAGGTTATAAAGGAACACAATAAGTTTTTGGCAGATGTGCAAATTACGCTTAAAAATAGCTCACAGGGTATAAATGCCCGAGCAGCAATTAATGCAGTAGCTAACCAAATGGGCTACAAAGTTTCCAATCTTCAAGAAGTTAAAAGTATCGGCGGCAAAAATAAAGCTACCGTTTTCAATAAGGCAGGAATCTCTTTAGTGGATATTCCAACCAAATTTATGTATACTCACTCCATTTAGGTTTTCGGGAATCCAAGATTTCACTACCTAAAT
>CAZFUX010000224.1:0-3474 GCA_964522085.1 uncultured Aequorivita sp. | reverse complement strand
ACCAGTAAAATGGTTAGATTTTATGTACCCCAAATTTATTTAGGACAGGATTGTTCTGAAATAATATAATTTATAAGTGTTACGTCTTTCAGCGCAGCGGTCTTAAGTCTAAAATTTTACAGTCATCTGTTGTTTTTCAAATAATTAATAGTACATTTGCACCCCTCTTAGGCAAAATCCGTTTTGTTTAGGGTGAGAAAACGATGAATTATTAACAATTTGACAAAGAACTAAATGGATACATTAAGTTACAAAACAGTATCTGCCAACAAGGCAACCGTTGTAAAAGAATGGTTACTGGTAGATGCGGACGGGCAAACATTGGGTCGTCTTGCAAGCGAAGTTGCTAAATTACTTCGCGGTAAGCACAAACCAAGTTTCACCCCACACGTAGATTGCGGTGACAACGTAATTATTATTAACGCTAGTAACATAAACCTTACTGGTAACAAATGGGCCGACAAAACCTACATTCGCCACACAGGCTATCCTGGTGGACAACGTAGCCTTACAGCTACAGAATTGTTCAGAAAAGACCCATCAAGGCTTGTTGAAAAAGCTGTAAAAGGAATGCTTCCAAAAAATAAATTGGGTGCAGAATTGTTCAGAAACCTGAAAGTGTATGCAGATGCAAACCATGGGCAGGATGCACAAAAACCTAGAACTATTAACTTTAACGACAACAAGTAATGGAAACAATTCACAAAATAGGAAGAAGAAAAACCGCTGTTGCTCGTGTTTACCTTAAAGAAGGTAAAGGAACCATCACAATCAATAAGCGTGAATTGGAAAACTACTTTACTACCGGTACACTTCAGTATAAAGTAAAGCAACCTTTAGTACTTACAGAAAACGAAACTACTTTCGATATTACCGTAAACGTATTTGGTGGTGGAATTACAGGACAGGCAGAAGCTATTCGTCTTGCAATCTCTCGCGCAATGTGTACGCTTAATGACGAAAATCGTGGCATCTTGAAACCAGAAGGTTTACTAACAAGAGACCCAAGAATGGTAGAGCGTAAGAAATTCGGACAGAAGAAAGCCCGTAAAAAATTCCAATTCTCTAAACGTTAATACTTCGACTTCGCTCAGTAACCTTAATTTTGAGCGTTTGTTGAAAATTACAATATTCAACTCAATTGGGTATCTCTCTTGGGATGCCCAATTATAGTTGAAAAGTTCATAATCATTATTAATTAAAAAAGCTGTTAACCCGAAAAATTCGGGTGTTAGTTTAGCATCTAAACCAAATTCATATTTCGAAGCGGTTGCTATCCTTTCACAGAACGTAAACTAAAACAAAAATGGCAAAAAAAGTAGTAGTAAAAGACTTACTAGAAGCTGGTGTACACTTTGGACACCTAACCCGCAAATGGAACCCAAACATGGCACCGTATATCTATATGGAGCGTAACGGTATCCACATTATCAACTTATACAAAACAGCTGCAAAAATTGAGGAAGCTAGTGAAGCCCTTAAAAAAATTGCAGGCAGTGGTCGCAAAATTCTTTTTGTAGCTACCAAAAAACAAGCAAAAGACATCGTTGCTGAAAAAGCAAAAGCTGCTAACATGCCATACATCACAGAAAGATGGCCCGGTGGTATGTTAACCAACTTTGTAACTATCCGTAAAGCTGTTAAGAAAATGTCTACTATTGATAGAATGAAGCAAGATGGTACTTTCATGACTCTTTCAAAGAAAGAGCGCTTGGCAGTAGATCGTCTTCGTGCTAAATTAGAAAAGAATTTAGGTTCTATATCTGATATGAGCCGTCTTCCAGCAGCACTTTTTGTAGTAGACACAACTCGTGAGCATATTGCAGTTGCTGAAGCATTGAAATTAAACATTCCAATTTTCGCAATGGTAGATACTAACAGTGACCCTCGCGTTATTGATTACACAATACCATCTAACGATGATGCTTCAAAATCTATTGACAGCATTATGAGCTTTGTTTCTGAAGCTATTATTGAAGGACTTTCTGAAAGAAAATCTGGAGGTGATGATAGCAACGACGACGAAGGTATGGAGAAAAAAGCAAATGCTCCTAAAAAAGATAAAGATGCAAAACCAGCTAAAAAGGCTAAAGCAGTTTCAACAGACAATGAGGATGAAGACGATGTAAAAGAAACTAAGAAGCCTGCTCCTAAGAAAGCTGTAAAAAGCGAAGAAGAATAATAACAATTTTTAAAAATTTAAAAGTCGTTTGGTTCTTTTCTTTGTTGAAAATAATTTGAACGACTTTTTTTAATAATAAACCTAAAAATTTAAGAAAATGGCAAACATAACAGCCGCAGAAGTAAATAAACTTAGACAAGCAACCGGAGCTGGAATGATGGACTGTAAAAAGGCATTAGTAGCGGCAGAAGGCAACATGGAAGAAGCAATTACAATCCTTAGAAAACAAGGTCAGAAAATTGCTGAAAAAAGAGCAGACCGTGACTCTAGCGAAGGTGTTGCAACCGCATTAGTGAACAGTAACAATACAAAAGGTGTTGCTATTTCATTAAACTGTGAGACTGACTTCGTTGCAAAAAACGATTCTTACGTTGAAATGGCAAACAAACTTGCCGAAGTTGCACTTAACACATCTTCAAAAGAAGAGTTTTTAGCTGCAGATTTCGGTGGAATGACAGTTGCTGAAAAATTAACTGAGCAAACAGGTGTAATTGGTGAGAAAATAGAAATAGGTGGTTTCGAAATTTTGGAAGCTCCTTTCGTAGGTTCTTACGTTCACGTTAACAAAATTGCTGCCTTAACAGGTCTTTCAAAAGCCGTTGATAACGCTGAAGAATTAACAAAAGACGTTTCAATGCAAGTTGCCTCTATGGGTGCAACAACACTTTCTTATAAAGATTTTGATGCAGATTTCGTAGCATCAGAAACTGAAGCAAGAATCGCTGTTATTGAAAAAGACAACATAGAGCTAGGCCGTTTGGGTAAAACACTTAAAAACGTTCCTAAATACATTTCTAGAGCGCAATTAACTCCAGAAATTATGGCACAAGCTGAAGCAGATGCAAAAGCTGAATTAAAAGCTGAAGGAAAGCCAGAACAAATCTGGGACAAAATCCTTCCTGGAAAAATTGAGCGTTTTATTAGTGATAACACTACAATGGATCACGAAAAAGCGTTGCTAGACCAAAACTTTATTAAAGACGACAAAAAGAACGTTGCAGATTACGTAAAAACGTATGGCGATGTTGCCGTTGTTGGTTTTAAAAGAGTTTCTTTAGCATAAACTTTTATAACACATGTTGTCTAGTCCTAAATAACCGATACAAATTATTAAAGGATTAAATTTATTAATTAAAGCTGAACAATGACGTCATTGTTCAGCTTTTTTGATTTGTACTGTTTTCTTTTTATTTTTATTTTTTGTTGGGTATGCATGATATCTGGTGTGAGCATATGGTTAGATATACTCACTACACATAGGAGCCCGAAAAATCGGGTTTAATAATTTGAAA
>CAZFUX010000223.1:0-3515 GCA_964522085.1 uncultured Aequorivita sp. | reverse complement strand
TAACTTTGTGGAACAAAATTCCCCTTCTCTTTTTTAAACGTTTAGGACGCTATTGTTCCGTAATCTTAAATTTTAATCTTTCTTTAATATAGAAGCATTTAGAAAGCCTATAAATTTACGCTCTTTAAAAAGTTGGAACGACTTTTGTAAACTTCTCAATGAACCTATAAAATTTTTAATTATGAAAAACATACTTCTTTTTTTAGCACTTTCTTCAACAATATTATTTACCTCTTGTGAAGGCGATCCAGGACCTCCAGGATTGGACGGCGGTTTAGTTTATGGACAAGTTTTTGAAACAACTGTAAACAACTACCAATATGACGCTGGCACAAATACTTTAAATTCTTCGTTTGTGGGTTTTCCATTTGAAGTTTTTGAAAGTGATGCGGTATTGGCTTACCGGTTGTCGGGTAAAGATAATACAGTTAGTCCTCCAGCCGATATTTGGACCCAACTACCACAAAATAAATTTTATCAAGTTGGAACTGGAGATTTTTTCCAATACAATTTTAACCATACCTTTTTTGATGTACAGTTTACTATTGAAGGTAACTTCAATTTAACCAATATTCTTCCAGCAGATACTACAAACCAAACCTTCAGAATAGCAGTAGTTCCAGCTGAATTTGCAAAAACAAATCCTACAATGGAGCAAGTTATTGAAATGATGCAAGTTGATGTTTCAGAAATTGATAAAATTCAATAGTAATTTAAGTTTTTGATATACAGCGTTAGTAGTTAGAGATTTTAACGACCTAAATGCTGTATTAAAACATTATAATTTAAAGATGAAACTATTTAGCTCAGTATTAATAATGGTTACTTTTCTTTTCAGTTGCAATTCACCTGTACAAAAAACGAAAGAGGCTAAAACTGAAACTTTTAAAGTAACCAAAACGGATGCGGAGTGGAAAGCACAATTGTCCCCTTCGGCATATAATGTGTTACGTCACGAAGGTACCGAACGTGCTTTTTCTAGTGAACTTAATGATAATCACAAAGAAGGTACTTACGTTTGCGCAGGATGTGGAACTCCTCTTTATGAAAGCATGCACAAATTTGATAGCGGAACGGGTTGGCCAAGTTTTGACAGAGTAATTGAAGGCAATGTAGCTTTTTCAACAGATAAAAAATTAGGCTACACTCGTGTGGAAGAACACTGCGCAACTTGCGGAGGTCATTTAGGACATGAATTTAACGATGGTCCTCAAGAAACTACCGGTAAAAGGCATTGCATTAATGGTGTTGCTTTAAATTTCATCCCTAAAAATCAATAGTAAAAAGATGAATTCAAATTCAGAAGATAATTACCCTTTCAAAAAATTAGGAACAGAATGGCGTAAGGAGTTAGGCGATAAGCGTTACCAAATTCTACGTGAAAAAGGCACTGAGCATCCACACACTGGAGAATATAATATTCATATTGAAAATGGAACGTACGCTTGCGGCGCTTGCCATACCCCTCTTTTTGAAAGTGACAGTAAGTTTGAAAGCAGCTGCGGCTGGCCTTCTTTTGATGATGCCATTGAAGGAGCTGTTGAATATATATCTGATAAAACTCACGGAATGATACGTACCGAAATTGTATGCGCTAATTGCGGCAGTCATTTAGGTCACGTTTTTGAAGATGGTCCTACCGAAACGGGGCAACGTTATTGCATTAATTCACTTTCATTAAATTTCGACAAGAAAAATTGATAATATAAATAGCAAATCTCAAGCACCAAATTCCAAAGAAATTACTTTTGGAATTTGGTGCTTTTTGTTTTTTAAAGATTATTTGGAATTTGGAATTTAGAATTTGAAGTTTTTTGTATTGAATTTCGTAATTTCGTACTTCCAAAAAAAATCAGACATAAACACATAATATGAGTAAATACGACGTAATAGTTTTAGGAAGTGGTCCAGGAGGATATGTAACCGCCATTAGAGCCTCACAGTTAGGATTAAAGACTGCCATTGTAGAAAAAGAAAACCTTGGAGGCGTTTGTTTAAACTGGGGATGTATCCCTACAAAAGCACTTTTAAAAAGCGCACAGGTATTTGACTACCTAAAACACGCAGACAGTTACGGCCTTACCGTAAAAGAATTTGATAAGGATTTCGGAAAAGTAGTAGAACGTAGCCGTGGCGTTGCAGATGGCATGAGCAAAGGCGTTCAGTTCTTAATGAAGAAAAATAAAATTGATATTATTGATGGTTTCGGAAAAATTAAACCCGGAAAAAAAGTAGATGTTGACGGCAAAGAATATTCCGCAGATCATATTATCATTGCTACTGGAGCACGTTCACGCGAATTGCCAAACCTTAAGCAGGATGGCACAAAAGTAATTGGCTACCGCGAAGCAATGACTTTAAAAAAGCAACCTAAAAGTATGATAGTTGTGGGTAGCGGCGCCATAGGTGTTGAGTTTGCGCATTTCTACAATTCTATGGGTACAGAAGTTACAATTGTTGAGTTTTTACCAACCCTTGTTCCATTGGAAGACGAAGACGTTTCAAAACAATTTGAACGTTCTTTCAAAAAAGCGGGTATAAAAGTTATGACAAATTCTTCCGTAGAGAAATTGGATACTTCTGGAAAACTGGTAAAAGCTACCGTAAAAACAGCTAAAGGTGAAGAGATTCTTGAAGCTGAAATAGTTCTTTCCGCAGTTGGAATTGCCACAAATATTGACAATATTGGTCTTGAAGATGTAGGTATTGTAACCGATAAAGGAAAAGTAATGGTGAATGATTGGTACCAAACTAACATTCCAGGTTATTACGCCATTGGCGATATTACTCCTGGTCCTGCCCTAGCCCACGTTGCCTCAGCTGAAGGAATTACTTGTGTAGAAAAAATTGCAGGTCTTCACGTAGAACCAATTGATTACGGTAACATTCCTGGTTGTACGTATGCTAGCCCAGAAATTGCAAGCGTTGGTATGACTGAAAAGCAAGCCAAAGAGGCTGGTTATGAACTTAAAGTTGGTAAATTCCCTTTCAGTGCAAGTGGAAAAGCAAGTGCTTCTGGCGAAAAAGATGGTTTTGTAAAAGTAATATTCGATGCCAAATATGGCGAATGGTTAGGTTGCCATATGATTGGTGCTGGCGTAACAGATATGATTGCCGAAGCCGTTTTAGGAAGAAAACTAGAAACCACAGGCCACGAAGTACTAAAAACAATCCACCCACACCCAACAATGAGCGAAGCTGTAATGGAAGCCGTTGCAGATGCATATGGGGAGGTAATTCACTTATAGACGTGAGACAAAATTAAAAAAATCGCACTTAATTGTTGCGATTTTTTTTTGATTACAAATTTGCTTTTAACTTTCTGATGGCTCCTTCCCCTTGCGAGGCACGAAGCAATCTGGGAAGGTGGCTTTCAAATCGCTTTTCGCTATTTGATAGACGGAAGGGGTCTGGACTACCTAATAAATTTGGCACTATTTTTTATGCTACATTTTTAAAATTTTTAATTTTTAATTCCAACCCTTTTTCAGCAAGTGTTTTGTAATCTAAAGCAG
>CAZFUX010000222.1:0-3521 GCA_964522085.1 uncultured Aequorivita sp. | reverse complement strand
TCTATCTCTAGCCTCGTTAATTCTATCTCTAGCCTCGTTAATTCTATCTCTAGCCAAGGCCTTTGTAAGTCCTTTTATTTATTGGTGGTTACAAGCCCCTAAAAGGTATTTAAAATATATATAAAATTATATAATATTATCTTAATAGTATTTTCCCCATTTTGGGCTACTTTTTCATAATTCAAAAAGTAGCCCTCAATGTCGCTTTTACCTCAAAACGTTATGGATTATTTTCAGAATTAAGATAAAGATGTTTATTTTTTTTCTCATGATTTATTCACCTCCTTGGTTCAGTACAACATGGACAAATTTTCTAAATTTTCAATTTCCTTTAATTTTTTCCAGTCTCTTTTTTTTTAAACCTCATCGCAATAAATTGAGAATGAATGTCCTAGCTTCGCTACGAACCTACCGCCCTAACGGTTGGTCTTTTGATTCATTTGCTCCCCTTGGGAGCATGACTCAAAACATAATAATTGATAAAATTTTACATTTTCATATCAATTATTATGTCAAATATATAGTCAATCTGCTATTGATTATATATTTTAAGAGAATGTTTTCTGCGATTCCGCTTCAAACTGCCTTTATTCTACGAAAACAGGCATGTAAGACCCCCCCAAAGACCCGATTACCATCGGGATTAGGCTCCCTTTATTCTACGAAACAAGGGAGCCTAATCCCGATAATACCCCCTATAACTGCGTTATACAATGGGGGCGGTCTTTGGGGGGGAGCAGGCCAAGAGAAGAGGAACCAAATGGTTCCTTGGAAAAGGCCAAATGGCCTTTTTTTGGGGCTCTACGTTCGTTTCGCAAAGAAGCATACCAAATGGTCTGCCAAGATTTTCACTTCGTTTCAAAGGGAGAAAAGCAAAAGATGAAGAAACAAGGACAACTGGGATGGCGTGAGTTCTACGTCTTAGCCTTTTTCCGTACTTTTCCGTACCTAACTCGAACCCAAGCAGTAGATTTACTGTTCGGGGGAATTGGGCACTCACAAGCCTCCTATGCGGTTAAAAACCTTAATGGCTTGGTCAAAGCAGAACTCTTGGACAAAGTTTGGCTTGGGCTGACGGATTGGGGATATTCTATCACAAAAAAAGGACAGACAGAAATTGAAGGAGCGTTGGCCGAAAACTGGATAAGTCTTAAAAGGAAAAATACAAAAGCACCGTTTAAATTTTCTCGGTTCGAAGAGTTAAAATTTAAAGTTTTAAATCCAAAAATCATAGCTCAATCCTTTCCAAAAGATCACACGAATATGGCAGCTATTTTTTTGTCGTATTATTCAAATTTAGTTTTTCTCGATTTTCTTCACCACGGTTCAAAATCGAAACTTCAAATTATCAGTAATCCCGATTTTATCCTTCCAAAAATAAATTTTCGTTTTGCCTTTGAAGTTGAAAATACCCCCTCAAGCAAATCCCGAAAATATTCAAAATTGAAATCATTATTTCGTGATGAGAAAAGGTTTGATTTTTTCGTTTTCATCTTCAAAAATAAAGAGGATATCAAAAAATATCAGACCTCATCTGGGTGGCCTTCTTTTTGTGGCGCGAAATACATTCCGATCGGGAAAAAAATAGAAGAATTTCACTTGCCTTTGCCTGTCCTTTCTTTTGCTTCTCAGAGAATTTTATTTGCTGTTATGCCAGGAGAAAAAATTAACCAGGGCGAAAGCCTAAAAATCTTAGATTTGGAAGTCGCTACAGGACATAGAATCTGGTATCATGGCACCCACAAAATCTTACCGAATGAGTATCATCCTTTGAGAATTTGGGAAAAAGCCTCAAGGACTCCTCAAAATTTATAGCTCTGGTTTATTGCCTTTGCCCATTACCCAGCCAACAAACTTTTGAATAGTTCCTTTTTCTGCAACAAGAACTTTTTCGGCTTCTTCTTTATTAATTGACCCTTTTCTGACAGCTTCGAAAATAACAGTTTCTTGCTTATTTGATGCGTTCTTTAAGGGCTTAAGAGTTTTGTATTTTTCATCAACTAAGCTAATAACTTTCCATTTTTCATTAATTTTTTTTGCAACTATGTGGCAATTACTTATGATATATAATTCATTTGAAACGAACGTGGGCTTGCTTTTTAGTAGCTCCATTATTGCCTTATGACTCCATTTTACTTTTGCTTCTTCAAGCTCTAAATTGTCAGTCAAGCTTTCTTGTTTTGGTTCAGATACCACTTTTACTACTGGCTTTGGTGCTCCTATTTTTGCCCAAATTCTAATCTTTTCTACTGGCCTTCCCGTCTCTTCAAGTCTTAAAAATTTATAGGTAGTAAGGTCATTAATTTCATTTAAAGCAGATAAAATCACCCTGTTTTTTAAATTCTTATAGAGTTTGTATTTATCCCCTAGTTTGAATTTTAGGCGAATATCTTCGATGGTAATATCGACAAAAAATACTCTATCTCTGCCTGCCTGCTTCTCTCTTGTTTTTAATAATTCGTAAAACCCAGTGGAGTAATCTCGTTTAAATTGGAAGTATAAATCGAGTCCAATGCTTGCAAATTTTTCTTTAATTTGGATGAAATGCTCTTTTAATTGAGGGTTAAACTTTAAATTTATCGTTCCTTTTCTACCACTGATATGCTCCACTAATGGCCACTCATCAAAATCAATCCCATTTTCTTGAGGAATATAAATCCACCTTTTTAACGCTTTTCGGGCTGTATTATAAAACCGCTTATAATGCTTGTTTTCAAAGTTCTCACCTGAAAGGGCACAATATTCTTTGTAAGATATCGAAATATTATCAAATTCGTCTTTATGAGGGTCGAATTTTGAGACCGCTAAACCCAAAAACTTATGCTGATGTGTCAACATTCCATCTCTTGCTTTCATCATCCTATGACTTTTTGTAACCAATTCTTTGTTCATTTCCCCTCCTCAAAAAGTAGCCCTAACTGTAGCCAATAAAATATGTTTTTATATAGTCGGATACAAGGTTTTTTTACGTAGCCGTTTACTTCAAAAAGTAGCCCTGAGTGTAGCCGTTTACTTCAAAAAGTAGCCCTGAGTGTAGCCGTTTACTCAAAAAGTAGCCCTGAGTGTAGCCAAAGGGGGTGAAAAGTAGCCCTGAGTGTAGCCGTTGCCCTTGTAAGTCTTTGATATAAAACAGCTTACAAGGGCTTAAAAATATCTTAAAAATATATATAAAAAGAATATTAAAAAGATCACTTAGCTTTGCTTGTTTACCTCAAAACGTTATGGATTATTTTCAGAATTAAGATAAAGAATTTAATTTTGTTATTAATGATTTTTTTCACCTCCTTAAGCACTAAATTGGTTCAAAACATAAACTAAAAAGCTGGAATTATAATTTTTCTTGGACTTTTTTTTAAAACTTCATCGCAATAAACTGAGAATGAATGTCCTAGCTTCGCTACGAACCTACCGCCCTACGGTTGGTCTTTTGATTCATTTGCTCCCAAGGGAGCATGACTCAAAACCAAATAATTGATAAAATTTTACATTTTCATATCAATTATTATGTCAAATATATAGTC
>CAZFUX010000221.1:0-3526 GCA_964522085.1 uncultured Aequorivita sp. | reverse complement strand
TTAGATAATTTTCAAATTATTAAACCCGATTTTTAGGGTTCCTATGTGTAGTGAGGATATGTTCAACAATAAGACTGTAATAATTATAATAGATAATAGTTTTTTTTCATAACGATTCTAGATTTACTGTGTGTTTTTAAATTCTCATTTCGCGATACTTTTAAGAGATTTGAAGTTGGAGAGGGGAAATGATCCAAGACAATTATAAAACATCCTCCTTTAAGTTTGGTGCTAATTTAAGAGTTTTATAGAGATACTTTAGGCGCTTGTATAGCTGTTTTCCTTTAAATGGACAGCGCAGAAACTTCTGATAAATAGCAGTTTATGATTATAGTTGACATAACCTTGATTTATTTTAATATTCAAAGGGTAATTCGTACTTATAAATCGATTTTATACAGAGCAATAAATGAATTGCTATAATCTAAAAGAATTGGTAAAATATTTAAACGAATTATAACTAACACTTCCTTATTGGATTATTTCCATTTAGCAGGAATAATTCCAAATAATAGAGATTGTTTTCCTACATTTGTTTTCCAACAAAAAAATAAATGCAATCACAACTTTTCGCAATTATAGATGTAGAAACCACTGGTGGTGGCATTTCAGGCAATCGTATTACTGAAATTTGCATTGCCCTTCTAAAAGATGGCGAAGTAGTAGATAAATACACAACGCTCGTAAATCCAGAACGCGATATTCCGCAATACATTACTGCACTTACAGGTATTGATGATGAAATGGTTGCAAAAGCACCCCGTTTTTTTGAAGTTGCTGCAAAGGTTGAAGAATTTACAAAAGACGCCATATTTGTAGCACACAATGTGAGTTTTGACTACAATGTAATTCGTGGCGAGTTTCAGCTTTTAGGACAGATCTATAACCGCAAAAAGCTATGTACGGTTCGACTTTCACGCAAATTAATCCCTGGACTGCTTTCCTATAGTTTAGGGAGACTCTGCAACACTATAAACATTCCACACCTCAACCGTCACCGTGCCGAGGGCGATGTGGATGCTACGGTTGTTCTTTTTCAACGTTTGCTTTCGTTGGATGAAGATTTTAGCGTAATGAATTCATTTTTAAACCCGCGTTCTAAACAGGCTACGCTACCACCACACCTTTCCGCAGAACAAATAAACGAACTGCCTGAAACAGTTAGCATTTACCTTTTCAAAAACCAAAAACATAAAGTTATTTATGCGGGAAAAGCGAAAAATATAAAGAAACGCGTCCTCTCGCATTTCTACGACAAAAAAAACAAAGAATACCATTTAGGGCAGGAAACCCATTTTATAGATTATGAAATTACGGGCAATGAATTGCTGGCGCTTTTAGTGGAATCTGAACATATAAGGAAGCACTATCCAAAATTCAACCGCGCCCAGAAATGGCCAGCAACCACACACCAAATCATTAGTTATGTAAATCAGCGCGGTGTTATTCAACTTGTTTTAGGCAAAACGAAGGTGCTACACGATTCTGTAGGCACATTTTACAATAAAACCGAAGCCATTGAAAAGCTAGAAGAAATATGCGAGACTTTTAAACTCTGTCCGCGTTTTTGCAGCTTACAAAGCAATGCTGAAAAATGCTCCCACTACCGCATAAAAAACTGTGAAGGCATCTGTGAAGAAACCGAAACCGTTGAAGATTACAATATAAAAGTTCAAGCTGCAATGCAGGCTTTAAAAGAAAATAACCCCACTTTTGCCATTCAAGGAAAAGGTAGAACAGAAGGCGAAATAGCGTTTGCGTTAGTCGTTGAAGGGCAATACAAAGGTTTCGGCTTTTTTGATAAAAGCGAAGCCATCTGCAACATTGAAGACTACGAACCTTTTCTAAAACTACAACAAGCTAGTTATCATACACACGCGATTATAAGAAGCCATCTTAAAAAGAATGGCGAGCGGAATGTGGTTTATTTTGAAGAAGCACCGAAACTTTCAAACCACAGAATTAAGGCTTTGAAAAAGAGTGCTGTTAAGTTAGATTTAGAGAATGTTTTTAGTCATTGGGATTTGGGTGCTTAACCCCTCCGCCTATCGGCATCTCCTCTGGAAAAAAGGGCAGGAATCTTTTTTAAAAACTGTTTTAGAGTTTCGAAAACAATATCTCCTCAAAACTAGTAATAACCCTATCTGCCTTACTATAATCCTGATTAACAGAATGTGGGCTTTTAAAACCTACACAATAAATGTTAGCTGCTTTGGCTGCGGAAATTCCGTTTGTAGAATCTTCAATTACCATACAATTATCGGCGTGTTCGCCAGCAAGTTCGGCAGCTTTTATAAAGATTTCGGGGTGTGGTTTAGAGGCTTTTAAATCGGCACCGCTTATTTTCGCTTTAAAATATTTATTGAGGTCAAAACGATCAAAAATCCTTTCAATATTTGGCATTGAGGCCGAAGACGCCAAGATTAAAGTAAGTCCATTTTCGTGATAATTCTTAATTAAATCGTGAACGCCATCTAAAAGAGCAAGGCTAGCATCATTTTCAAAAAGATATTTAAAATGTTTTCTTTTTGTGGCAACTAAATGTTCTGGAGTTTTTGAAAGTTTAAAATGCTGACAAAGTGTCTTGCAAATGGGCAAAGTAGCTTGCCCTGTGAAAGAATCGTAAAGTTCTTCACTTACATTAATATTGACATCATCAAACATGTTGAAGTATGCTTTACGGTGCAAGGGCTCCGTATCTACAATTACCCCATCCATATCAAAAAGTACAGCTTTTAGCATTTCTCTATTTTTTTGCGAAGATACTATGCTTTGTTGAAAGGCAATTATATTTAGACAATTTTGTACGGTATTAAAAAGAAAAGGCTACTTAAAATAAGTAACCTTTTTGAAAAATTTGATTGTTTTAAGTAAGTTGTTTTACTTCTAAAACTGTTCTATTAAATAGTTAATAAAATCGGTGGTGGTAACGATACCAACAAGCTTTTCATCATCTACAACTGGTATGGCATGAAACTCTTTTTTGGATAGAATTTCTGCAACTTCTCTTATTGTTGCTGAAGATTGAACACTTACTAGGTTTTTAGCCATTACCTGTTCTATTGTAAACATATTATATACTGTTGTATCTATGTTTTCATCATCGTCATCAATTGAATCGGCAAAACTAATACGTAACAAATCTGTGTAACTTAACATCCCAACAATTGCTGTTCCGCTTACTACTGGAATATGTCTTATTTTTTTAGATTTAAAGATTCTTTCTGCTGTCTCTAACTCATCTGTGTGATTTAAAGTGATAACATCTTTAGTCATAATTTCTGAAATCGGTGTTCTTTTTTTCATGATATCTATTGTTTTAAATTCTACTATAAATTTCTGAAAATAGATTGATTTAAAATATGACGATAGTCATTGAAGGGAATAAAATATTGTTTTTTGATGTGGTAATTCGGTGTGAAAAAACTAGCAAATTTTGACTAAAAAAAGTTAGCTTGTTTTTAGTTGCATCAATATACTCACTACACATAGGAACCCGAAAAATCGGGTTTAATAATTTGAAAAT
>CAZFUX010000220.1:0-3553 GCA_964522085.1 uncultured Aequorivita sp. | reverse complement strand
ATTTTCAAATTATTAAACCCGATTTTTCGGGTTCCTATGTGTAGTGAGTATATTATTACTTCCCTCTCTTATTCTTTCTAAAATTTTTATCGCCTCGTGTTTTTGGCTTTTTGTATTTCTGTTTAATGATCCGTTTGTATGAGCCACCTTGATTTTCCTTTTGGTTTTTTTCTTTCTTTTCGTGAAATGCTGGTCCTACTTCTTCTACGTTATTTGGATTGTTTATTTCTACAACTTGTGGTTGCTCATCGTAGGTTAATTGTTTTGAAATTTCTACTTCTTTTGGAAATTCCAGTGCTTCAATCTTTAGATCCATCAAGTTTTCAATGGCTTCTTTTGCATCTTCCTCCTTTTCAGTATAAAGTAGTATTGCGGTTCCCTCCTGTTCTGCTCTTCCTGTTCTACCTATGCGGTGCATATAGTTTTCAGGGAAATTTGGCACATCAAAATTAATTACGTGACTAATCTTGTCCAAATCTAAACCACGAGCCATAACATCTGTTGTTACAAGAATTCGCGTTTTATCAGTGTTGAAATTTTCTATGGAACGGATTCTGTAATTCTGTGTTTTATTACTATGAATTACGGCTACTTCACTTCCGAAGAACTCATCTAAAATATCAAAAAGCAGATCGGCACTTTTTTTATTCGGAACAAAAACAAGTGCTTTTTTGAAATCGCTTTCATTCTGAAGTAAATGTTTTAGCAGATTAGTTTTGGTATAAAAATTTTCAACTTTATAGGCAAATTGCGCAATACTTTCCAAAGGTGTACCGCTAACAGCTACTGAAACTGTTGTTGGTGCAATAAAAAAGTCGTGGATAAATACATTAACATCGTCCGTCATTGTTGCCGAAAACATGATGTTTTGACGCTTAGTAGGAAGTAATTCTAAAATATTTGTGAGCTGAAACCTAAAACCTAGATCGAGCATTACATCTACTTCATCTATCACTATTTTTTTGATGGCTTTTAGCTGAAGCGCACGACTTACAACCAAATCGTAAAGCCTTCCTGGAGTGGCTATAATAATATCTGCACCTTCGGCAACGGCTTCTTTTTGACGGTTTATGTTTGTTCCACCGAAAACACCAATTACCCTAACTGACGAATATTTACTAAATTTTTCTATTTCTTCAACTACTTGCAAAACCAATTCGCGCGTGGGAACCATAACTAAAACACGCGGATTTATTTCTTTTGAAAACTTTAAATCCTGAATAATAGGAAGCATGTAAGCAAACGTTTTACCCGTTCCTGTCTGCGCAATCCCAACCATATCTGCGCCAGACATAATTACAGAAAACGATTGTGCCTGTATGGGTGTGGGTTTCTCAAAACCTAAATCTGCAATGGCATATTGCATTTGTTTGGAGATATTAAGCTCGTTGAAAGTTTCCATTTTTTTATTGGTGATTTGGGATTCGTTAATTCGTGATTTTTTATTTCGGCTCCGCTCAATAACCGTATTAACAACCTGGTCGCTGAGCAGAGCCGAATCCAAAGATTTACTCTACTCGCGGATGACCGTTGATTTCTTCAAAAACGGTGTCAAAATTATCACGAAGATAACTTCTTAGTTTTAAACGGTAATCGCCTTTTAACCAAGCAATAAAGTTGTAGGTGCTTTTACTGATGCATTTTGAATATTTTTCGATGCGATGGTCAATATCATCATCCAGCATTTTTGCTAGACCAAGCGCATCATAAACATCTTCACTATTTTCTATACAAATATAGGCGTGATGCTCAATGGAGCGCTCTAGCACAACTTTAGACGATTCGCCTTTAAAAGTTGCTTCAGTATAGGTTGCTTTTATATCGAAATAAACTTCTTTACTTTTTGCAAATTCTGCTCGTAATTCTTCAGGCATTTCATACCTAAAATGGCTTTCCAGTTCTTCATCATTAACCAAACGATCCATAAAATAGTCTGGTGAACGGAATATTGCTTGCCAATCTAAATCTGCTTCCCAAGGGCCAAAACGTTGGTAGTTATTCCCTAAATCAATCATAGCAAATTTTGATTTGTTATTCAAAATTCGAGAACCACGACCAATCATTTGGAAATATAACGTTAAGGATCTTGTTGCTCTATTTAATATAATTGTATCAATAGTAGGTTCATCAAAACCTGTGGTAAGAATACTTACGGATGTTAATATAGCATCTGGCGTATCACGGAACCATTTTAAAATTTGCTTACGTTGCTTTTTAGTAGCCGTATTATCTAAATGTGCAACTGGTAATCCTTCCGCTTTTAAATGATAATAAACTTGAATAGAAGTATTTATACCATTATTGAAAATCAACGTCTTTTTTCCTTTGGAATGAGTTAGATATGCTTGGTATAATTGATCCAGCATTCCAACACCAGAATACAAATCGTCTGAAGATTTAACGGTATAATCGCCATTGGAACCAATTTCTAACGAAGTAAGACCCATGTTATATTGAAAAACCTCTACTTTGGCCAAAAATTCATTTTCAATTAACGATTGAATGGTTTCGCCTACAATAAGTTCTTGGTAATTATCCTTCATAGGAAGGTTTCTGTTTGAACTTAAAGGAGTTGCGGTTACGCCAAGTATGAATGATTTTTCAAAGAATTTAAAAAGTTTGGTGAAGGAGTTGTAATGGGCTTCATCAATAATAACCAATCCAACATCTGAAATATCTAGCTTATCGTCATTTAGGCGATTGTTTAGCGTTTCCACCATTGCCACAAAACAGCTGTATTTTTCTTGATCTTCTAGGTTTGCTGTGCTATTAACTACTTTATTAATAACGCCAAAACTTGTAAGCATTTCTGAAGTTTGCTTGCAAAGCTCCACACGATGCGTCATTACAAGCACTTTTTTATTGTGATTCTTTAGGTATTGGCGAACTATTTCAGAGAAAATAACTGTTTTTCCACCACCAGTTGGTAATTGATATAGTAAATGATAGTCGTCTGGTGCGGTTTCAAATTTTTCAAAAATATGATCAATAGCCCCTTTTTGGTAGCTGTATAGTTCCTTTTCTGTTTTCTTTTCTTGAATTACGTCTTGTGTCTCAGCCATGAAATCTTCCATTTTTGGAGGGTTGCAAAAATACGTCCTTTTTAAGGTTTTGGACGAAGAAATAATAGATTTATTTTAACAAATAAAAAAATACTTATTATTAATGAAGATTTCTGTGTAACTGCATTATTAAAGTCTTATTTAAGTAATGGCAACGATAAATACACATTTATCACACTAATACTGAAGTACTTGCCTCCATTAAATCATGTGCTTATTATTGTATTATTACAGATATAACATTAACAGGAACCTCTGGATTGGAACTTATTGAAAATATTAAGCATAATTGCAAACAAGCTTTACTTGTAGTTTTGACGCATATGGATCAACAAGTTCAACAGGATGCCATGAAGGAGTCTGGTGTTACGAAGTTTTTGAACTTTCCTGTTGACTTAAATGTATTGAACAATACAATTTTATGACGCAATCAATACTCATATACTCACTACACATAGGAACCCGAAAAATCGGGTTTAATAATTTGAAAA
>CAZFUX010000219.1:0-3557 GCA_964522085.1 uncultured Aequorivita sp. | reverse complement strand
CATAACAGTAAGACACGAAATTTACAAGAAATCGACTAGCCCGTGCAACGGTCTTAATTAGTATACCGATCACTTTAAACACTTAATACAAAATCTTATTAGGATAATAATTATAAAACTAATACGTTTGCATACTGTATTGGTCGTAACCGCCTTTCAAAAACTCTCACGCAATAATAACAAAATATTATTGTGTTTTTATCGTTAATTACTATATTGCGAACCAAATTTTATCATATTTATATTTTATGATGTTAAGAAAAAACCTAGCGTTAAAGCTATTTGTTACTGTAATTGCTGCTACATTATTTGTAAGCTGTAACAAAACTAGAGACTACAAGAACAGTTCACGAGCCACAGGCTGGAAGACAAACGCCAAGGAAGGCGGCTTTCAGTACGACTCTAACTTTAAAGAACAAGAAACAGGCCCTGGTCTTGTTTTTATTGAAGGTGGAACTTTTACTATGGGAAAAGTTCAGGATGATCCAATGCATGATTGGAACAATTCTCCAAACCAACAACATGTTCAGTCTTTTTATATGGACGAAACCGAGGTAACCAACCTTATGTATTTAGAATATCTAGATTGGTTGAAAAAAGTTTTTCCACCCTCTGATGAAAACTACAGAAGAATTTATGAAGGTGCTGTACCAGACACACTTGTGTGGAGAAACCGCTTAGGTTTTAACGAGGTTATGACCAATAACTACCTTCGCCACCCCGCTTATTCCAATTATCCGGTTGTTGGTATTAGTTGGTTGCAAGCTGTTGAGTTTAGCAACTGGAGAACCGATCGTGTTAACGAAATGGCTCTTGAAACAGCAGGTTACACATCTCGTAACGCACGTTATGATGTAGAACCCGGAGAAACTTTTAGTACAGAAACGTACTTAAATGCACCAACGATGACTTACGGTGGAAATGATTCCATTACCCGCGGTGGAAAAAAATCTGAATCCTTAGCAAAAAGAAGCAAAGACAGTACAAACCTATACATTCAACGTAAAGATGGTGTATTACAGCCAGCATATCGCCTACCTACTGAGGCCGAGTGGGAGTATGCTGCACTAGGTTTAATAGGTCTTCGCAACTACAATACATACAGAGGTAAGAAAAAATACCCATGGGAGGGGCAATATACTCGTTCAGGAAAAAGAAGATCCAAAGGAGATCAATTAGCAAACTTTAAACAAGGCGATGGAGATTATGGGGGTATTGCAGGATGGAGTGATGATGGTGCAGATATTACTGCCGCAGTAAAATCCTACCAACCGAATGATTATGGATTGTATGATATGGCTGGAAACGTTGCAGAATGGGTAGCAGATGTTTATCGCCCAATTGTAGATGATGAGTTTAATGACTTTAATTATTACCGTGGAAATGTTTACACCAAAAATGCTATTGGCGAAGATGGAAAAGTAAAAATAGTTACCATGGACTCTATCGTTTATGACACCCTAAGCAACGGTAAAATAGTTGCACGCAACTTACCTGGTGAAATATTACAAGTACCCGTAGATGAAAACGAAACTTATTTGCGTACTAATTTCTCACAAAGTGACAACCGTGACTATAGAGATGGCAATAAAGAATCTTCTCGCTACTACCAATCTTTTGCAGACGAGGAAGGCGAAAATGGCGATGGCTCAAAACGTATGTATAACTCCCCTTTACAAAAAGTATATGCAGATAGTTTAGGCGAATTAGATCGTCAATACGATAAATCATCAAGCCGAACTACTTTGGTAGATAACGAAGTTCGCGTTTATAAAGGTGGTTCTTGGAGAGATAGAGAGTATTGGTTAGATCCTGCACAAAGACGTTACTTTCCACAAGATATGGCAACAGATTTCATTGGTTTTAGATGCGCCATGAGCCGTGTAGGTTCAAAATCTAAAAAAGGAAAAAGAGCTAGAAACTAAAATTCTTTCTTTTCTTTTGAAAAAATATGCCCTTCAAAGTTTACAACTTTGAAGGGTTTTTTAATATATTCACATCATTATTATGGATATAAAAACACTACATCAACATTTTTTGGAAAGCTCTGGCGTTAGTACCGACTCACGTAATATTTCTAAAAACTCCATTTTCTTCGCCTTAAAAGGAGACAACTTTAACGGGAATCTTTTTGCACAAGAAGCACTAGATAAAGGTGCTCACAAAGTGATTGTTGACGAAAAGGCTTTTCATAAAAACACTGACGAAACCATTTTGAACACTGACGAAACCATTTTGGTAGAAAATGTTTTATTAAGTCTTCAACAATTAGCTAGTATACATAGACAATATTTAGGGATACCAATAATTTCGCTTACAGGGAGTAATGGCAAAACCACTTCAAAAGAACTTATTAATGCGGTGCTTTCTCAAAAATTTAAAATCGTAGCCACAAAAGGAAACTTAAACAATCACATTGGCGTTCCCTTAACACTACTTAATATGAATAAGGATACAGAAATCGGGATTGTAGAAATGGGTGCCAACCATTTAGGCGAAATAAAGATGCTAAGTGAAATTGCACAACCAGATTATGGCTACATTACCAATTTTGGAAAAGCACATTTGGAAGGTTTCGGAAGTCTTGAAGGTGTAATACAAGGCAAAACCGAACTGTATCAATTTCTAAAAAAAAACAATAAAAAAATATTTGTGAATGCCAATGATTCCAAACAATTGGTAAATTCTGAAGAAATTGAACGTATTACTTTTGGAACAAACAAAAGTGATTATAACATTCAATTAGCAGATAGCTCACATCAACTTTTGGTGGAATTTAAAGGAACTCAGATACAAAGTAACTTAGTAGGTGCTTATAATTTTGCAAACCTTTCCGCCGCCATTGCTATTGGAGCTTATTTCAAGGTTTCTATAGAAAAAATTAAAGCTGGTATTGAAGGTTATATTCCTACAAACAATCGTTCGCAGCTAATTACAAAAGGCTCGAATACTATTTTAATGGACGCTTATAACGCCAACCCAACAAGCATGCTTGCGGCTTTAGAAAACTTTAAACAAGCAAAAGGAGATAACAAAATTATGTTTTTGGGCGATATGTTTGAACTTGGTAAAGAAGCTGAAGCAGAACACCAAAGCATCGTTGATTTTTTAGAAGAAAATGCGTTTGGAAGGGTTTATTTAGTAGGTAGTAATTTTTTCAAAACGACAAATAAAACTACTCATATAAAACAATTTGAAACTTTTGATGCATTGAAAAACATGCTTGAAAACAATCCACCAAAAAATGCGACTATTTTGATTAAAGCTTCTCGTGGAATGGCTTTGGAAAGGATTTTGGATGTTATTTAACTCTTTTTCAATAGGCGTAAATTTTATTTAAATTAATTTCCTATATCAAAGCTAGCATCTTCAGGGTAAATATTACCTAACCTATGTTGCATTAAAATAGCTGTAAGAAAGCTCCAAGGTTTCAATTAATACTTCATTGTTCATCGAATTAAAATCTGAAGTAACCAATTTTACTGGCCAAACATTAACAAAACTCCAAGATTTCACTACCTAAATTAACCGATTAATAATCAATCATTTAGCATTAT
>CAZFUX010000218.1:0-3582 GCA_964522085.1 uncultured Aequorivita sp. | reverse complement strand
CCCTTAACCCATTGGGAAAAGAAGTTTAATAAAATTATAGGGCAAACAAGATTTACTTTCTGAAATTGAAGGTTTTGGATCCACAAAATATATATTTGCATCAGGTTTTGCATTTTGCACCAAACCAGCCGCTGGATACACTTGCATGGAAGTTCCTACAATAATAATAGCATCTGCTTTTTCAACAACTTCTGCAGCAACTTCAATCATTGGTGCCATTTCGCCAAACCAAACAATGTGAGGGCGCAGTTGATTGTTGTTTTCACAGCAATCACCAATATTTAAATCATCTTTCCAGTCTAAAATTAAATTTTCATCGGTAATACTGCGCACTTTTAATAATTCGCCGTGAAGGTGAATTACGTTTGTACTTCCAGCCCGTTCGTGAAGATCATCCACATTTTGAGTTATTATGGTTACTTCGTTGTTTTTTTCAAGTTCTGCTAAAGAAATATGTGCAGCATTTGGCTTAACAGTTAAAAGTTGTCGTCTTCGCTGATTGTAAAAATCGAACACCACAGCAGGATTACGAGCAAAACCTTCGGGCGATGCAACTTCCATAACATCGTGGCCTTCCCAAAGTCCGTCGCTGTCTCTAAAGGTTTTTATTCCGCTTTCTTGGCTTACTCCGGCGCCTGTTAGTACTGCTATTTTCATATTTAAATTTGAGATTTTAGTCCCGATAGTTATTGGGAGAGATATTAGGTTTAACTGCAATATAAAGGTTGCTGAGCTTGTTGAACTACTGAACACTTATTTAGTATCTTCGCTTAGAAATAAATATTTTCTTTGGATTTAGAACTAAAAAAGCACCTACAAACCTATCTCACCGAGCATAGAAACAACCGCTTTCAAAAAGTGATTTCTGAACGTACCTGCCATTTTACGGTAGTTACCGAGGACGTTTACCAACTTCATAATACCAGTGCCGTAATGCGTACTTGCGATGTTTTTGGCATTCAGGATTTGCACGTTGTGGAAGAAAAAGTAAGCAAACGAATAGACAAGGAAATTGCAATGGGTGCGCAAAAATGGGTTAATTTCAATAGATACAATTCCATTGAAAAATGTATTTCTGGTCTGAAAGATTCTGGCTATCAAATTATTGCGACCACGCCTCACGATAATTCTACAATGTTACACGAATTTGATGTTACAAAAAAAAGTGCATTTTTCTTCGGAAGAGAGCTGGATGGATTGAGTGAAAACGTGATGAGCCAAGCAGATGGTTTTTTAAAAATACCGATGTATGGTTTTACGGAAAGTTTGAATATTTCAGTTTCCGCTGCAATTATTTTGCAAAGTGTAGTTACTAAAATGAAGCAAAGCAATGTGAATTGGCAACTTTCTGAAGAAGAAAAGTTTGAAGTTGAAATGCAATGGTTGAAGAATACTATTAAGGCTTCAGATGAAATTATTGAAAGATATTATTTAGAAAATCCCAAATCTCAAATTCCAAATAAAGGTTCAAAGTTCAAAATTAAAAAAAATGACTTCTAAAAAAATACTTTTAAAAACAGAACCATTGTTCGAATTTGATTTTTAAAGGAAGGATTTCAGGTTACAGATAATTCTAAAGACAATAATAATTGTTTTTATCGCTTCGAATATATTAAAGATATTGATTTTAAAACAACATCATCAAATTGGCTTATAACAATTTTTAACGCTGTGTTTTTTGGAGGTCCAAAATATCATTATTACGAAAGACAACAAACCAGGTTTAAATACGGAAAAGAAAAAGTTATTATTCTGACTGAAAATTGTGAATTTAAAACTGTTATCCAAATTTCTGAGAAAATCAAATCTAATATCTCACGTATAAAATCTAACATCTAAAAAATGAAAATAGTCTTCGCCACCCACAATAAAAATAAATTCATAGAAGTAAAAGCAATGCTTCCGCACCATATTGAGCTATTAAGTTTAGACGATATTGGATGTGAAGAGGATATTGTAGAAACTGCTGATACCATTGAGGGCAACGCAATTTTAAAAGCAAACTACGTGCGTCATCATTACAATATAAACTGTTTTGCGGATGATACTGGGCTGGAAGTGAAATCGCTAAATAACGAACCTGGTGTTTTCAGCGCAAGATATGCTGGCATTTCGAACGATTCTAATGCAAACATTCAAAAATTATTGAAGAACTTAGAAGGTAAAGAAGATAGGGATGCACGTTTTAAAACTGCAATTGCGCTATCAATGGATCACGAAGAAGTTATGTTTTTAGGCATCTGTGAAGGTGAAATAATAAAAGAACTTCTTGGCAAATCTGGTTTCGGCTACGATCCAATCTTCCAGCCAAAAGGATTTGATAAAACCTTTGCAGAAATGACCCTCACTCAAAAAAGTGAAATAGGCCACCGTGGAAAAGCGATGCGACAGTTGATTGATTACCTCTCTGAATGATCAACCATAAGTAAAATTTTAGCATAATAGAATAAAATTCTTTACCTTAGTAGTGTACTTAATGTCTAACTAATATAAAA
Organism: uncultured Aequorivita sp.; assembly: GCA_964522085.1. Classification (GTDB taxonomy): domain Bacteria; phylum Bacteroidota; class Bacteroidia; order Flavobacteriales; family Flavobacteriaceae; genus Aequorivita. The sequence goes on along the minus strand of CAZFUX010000218.1, from coordinate 1,087 downwards.
ATTTTGATTAGTCGGAATTGCACCAGTTGATTTAATTTGTTATCTTTTAGAAAAAGTTAAAAGTATGAATATTTTAGATTTTGTTAAGCAGTTTGCTGATGAGAAATCTTGTCGGGTTAAGATGAGGAATGCTCGTGAACGAGAAGGTGTTATCTGTAAGAAATGTAATGGTAAAAGTCAGTATTGGCTAAAGGCAAAATGGGTCTGGCAGTGTGCCGACTGTAATTTTAGAACTTCCCTGCGTAGTGGTACTGTTATGGAAAATTCAAACCTTCCCATCCGTACTTGGTATCTTGCGATGGCTTTTATGACATTTACCAAAAAAGGTATTTCTGCGGTCGAGTTACAGCGTCAGCTTGGGCATACACGTTATAATACTGTCTGGTCGTTGATGCACAGGATTCGCTCAGCTATGGGTAAACGTGATGACTCATATGGTTTGAAAGGTATGATTGAGTTTGACGAAGGTTATTTCGAGAAAGCAACCAAAGAACAGGAGCGGAAAAAACTCAAACGTGGCAGGGGCAGCCAGAGACAGTCCAACGTTGCTGTTATGGCAGAGTCAACAAAATTAGAAAACCCAAAAACTGGAAAAAAGACAAGCCATTGCCGTTATTTTAAAATGAAAGTATTACAGACACATAAAAAAGAAGAAGTTAACGAACTCATTTCGGGCAATCTTGATGATAAGTGTATAGTTTTCAGTGATCAGAGCACAGGTTATGTTGATATTACGGATTATGTTGAAATGCACGTGAGCATAAAATCTGATGAGGAAACGACCAAAACAACATTAAAATGGGTTCATATTGCCATTAGCAATGCTAAGAGAACCCTCTTAGGTATCTATCATAAAATTGATGGTAAATACTTGCAAAATTACCTTGATGAATTCTGCTATAAACTAAACCAGAGATATTTTGGGAACAGGCTGTTTGATAGATTAGTAGTTGCGGTAACACATCAATACTGGTGTAAAAGCGTTTAATCAATTAAAAATTTTTAAACGTGAAAACAAATCCAATCATCGTAGTTTTATACTCACTCCATTTAGGTTTTCGGGAATCCAAGATTTCACTACCTAAAT
>CAZFUX010000217.1:0-3647 GCA_964522085.1 uncultured Aequorivita sp. | reverse complement strand
AAAAATCAAACTAGAAAAACGAAACAAATCTAGAAAGACTATTGCAACGGTCTTGTTATGTTTTAATTATAAGTACCGTATCTGGCGCTTGGCGTTATTTAATTGGCGATACTATTGCTTTTACAGATGTTGAAAAAGCTGAAATTAAAATTACAGGTCGCACCAAATTCTTTTTAAACGTAGTGGGTTCACAGCTTTCAGTAAACAAAATGGAAGTTGCGTTGCGCGAAATGGAGGAGAAATTTGACATAAAGATTCCAGAATTTACATTGGCGGCAGTTAAAATTGACGGCGAATTTTATCACCATTGGTACTTAGGGACTGAAACCAAAAATGATTCAATAGAAATAGCAGAAGCCTTAGATAAAGCATTAAAGGAGGCAAATAACAATTACGCAGTGGCTCGTTCAAAAGCACTTAAAGGAATTAAGGTTACAACTATAAACCCTCAAATTTCCCACGAATGGAGTGGAAAAAATAAAAAGAAAGGTGGTCAAGTAAAAATGGAGAAGGTAATGAGTGAAGAAAAATTTGCCGATTGGGAAGCGTTTGTAAAGACTCAATTAAACAACTAAAGAGTTAAACAATTCAACTACCTTTTCTTCCCCAACAATCTCAGGATCTTCTTCAACTTTATTTTCGTTGACGAGCTCCATAACTTCTTCTGGCGAAATGTAAAGTCTGCGGATGCGCTCTTTGTATTTTTCTGAAAGATTTGCGTTGTCTAGAATGAAATTTTTGGTTTTTAAGATGTAATCGCCCATTCCGTGAGAGATTGCAAAAGTATCTGCTGCACGCTCAACTTCTTTTATATGAGCTGAAGAAAAAAGATATTTTACCCCAAATACCAACATTCCAAAATTAGTACGGTGACTGTAATCCAAAACGTGACCTAATTCGTGACCAATCCAACCTACTTTCACATCTGAAGGTATATCATCCATCGTAAACTCCTCACCTTCAATTTGAATTTTTCTACTTATTAAAATTATATATTCTCTATTATCCTTCGATTTAAAAAAACTAGCAAAGCGAGGCTGTGCTTGCATGGTAGATTTCTTGATATTGTCTTTAAATTTGAATTCAATTGCCGTATCGTAAAGTTCAGGGTAAAAAGCAAGCGCCTCCAAAGCTTCTTTTTTAATGCTTTCAGGAATTATTTTGTTTTCTAAATTGATATCTTGAGTAGGATTCATAGAAAGAGTAAAGTACAAAATAGGTTTTAGGAGGGACGTTAAAAACATTATAAAGTTATGAGTGTCGATTTATGAGTTCTCTGTTGTTTGTTGCCAGTTTGAAATTACCTGATTATGGTTACTTTATTTCAAAATAATAAATTTTGAACCTGTCAACCTGAGCGCAGTCGAAGGGTTGCATTTTAAACCCCTTCCAATTGTTTTTGATAGGTTTTAATTTTATCGCGAAGCTTCGCGGCCATCATAAAATCTAGCTCTTTAGCGGCTTTTTCCATGGCTTTGTGGGTATCGCGGACTTTCTTTTCTATTTGTGATTTGGTTAAATACTCTACTTCAGATTCTGCAGCTAGGCTTTCGGCAGTTTCAAAACTATAGGCAGCTTGTTTAGATTTTGTTAAGGCATTTTCAAAAGACTTTTTAATTGCTGTTGGCGTAATTCCGTGCGCTTCGTTGTAAGCCATTTGCTTTTCTCTCTTGTAATTTGTACTGTCAATAGTTTTCTGCATACTGTTCGTGATTTTATCAGCATACATAATTGCTCTACCATTCAGGTTTCGTGCGGCACGACCTACCGTTTGAGTTAGTGAACGCTCGCTTCTTAAAAAACCTTCTTTGTCTGCGTCTAGAATTGCAACTAGTGAAACTTCAGGTAAATCTAAACCTTCACGTAAAAGATTCACACCTACTAAAACATCAAAAAGACCTAAACGAAGATCTTGCATAATCTCTACTCTTTCCAAAGTATCCACATCGCTGTGAATGTAACGGGTTCTAACTTGCACTCGGATTAAATATTTGGTAAGCTCCTCAGCCATTCTTTTGGTTAACGTTGTAACCAAAATACGTTCATCTTTTTCTATGCGAAGATGGATTTCTTCTAACAAATCATCAATCTGATTTAAACTTGGGCGTACTTCAATAGGCGGATCTAAAAGGCCTGTTGGACGAATAATTTGTTCCACAAAAACGCCGCCGCTTTTTTCCATCTCGTAATCTGCAGGTGTGGCACTTACGTAGATTACTTGGTTTTGCATGGCTTCAAACTCTTCAAACTTTAAGGGGCGATTGTCCATTGCAGCAGGCAAACGGAAACCGTATTCTACTAAATTTTCCTTTCTAGAACGGTCACCACCATACATTGCTCCAACTTGTGGGATGGAAACGTGGCTTTCATCTACTATCATTAAGTAATCCTTCGGAAAAAAGTCTAACAAGCAGAATGGGCGTGTTCCTGGCAAACGTTGGTCTAAATAACGTGAGTAGTTTTCAATACCACTGCAATAACCAAGTTCACGAATCATTTCTAAGTCAAAATTGGTGCGTTCTTCTAAACGTTTTGCTTCTAAATGTTTTCCTATTTCTTTAAAATATTCAATCTGCAACACCAAATCATCCTGAATACTTCTAATAGCGCCCTGTAAAACTTCGGGCGAGGTTACGAACATATTTGCTGGATAGATATTCAGTCGGTCGTATTTCGCCTTAATATCATTGTTTAGCGGATTAAAAACTTCAATCTCTTCAATTTCATCTCCAAAAAAGTGAATTCTGAAAGCGTCGTCTGCATATCCTGGAAAAACATCTACCGTATCTCCTTTTATGCGGAAACGGCCGTGATTGAATTCTGCTTCGGTTCTAGAATAAAGACTTTGCACTAAACGATGCAACAACTTGGTGCGAGAAATGATCTGCCCTTTTTGTAAATCGATTACGTTTTTCTGAAATTCCGCAGGGTTTCCAATACCATAAAGGCAGGAAACCGATGAAACTACAATTACATCTCTACGCCCAGAAAGTAAAGACGAAGTTGTGCTAAGACGCATTTTTTCAATCTCTTCGTTTATGGAAAGATCTTTTTCTATGTAGGTACCGCTGCTGGGTATAAAAGCTTCGGGTTGGTAATAATCGTAGTAGGAAACGAAATACTCCACCGCGTTGTCGGGGAATAGATTTTTAAACTCTGTGTAAAGCTGTGCTGCCAGCGTTTTGTTGTGTGCTAAAACCAAGGTTGGCTTTTGTACTTGCTCTATAGCATTGGCTACCGTAAAGGTTTTTCCAGAACCCGTTACGCCCAAAAGTGTTTGGTATTTTTCATCGGAGTTTAGACCTTCTACCAAAGCTTTTATTGCCTTTGGTTGGTCGCCTGTGGGTTGAAACTCTGAGGCTATTTTAAAATTCATATTTTCTTTTTCATTGCTTTACAAAAGTAGTGAAAATAGAAGTGGGTAGTTAGTAGTGGGTAGTTAGTATTGTGTAGTGAGATTTTTTGGATAAAATTAAGACCTCTGCTACGTTTACCACGAATACACGAATTAATGTTTCTAACCGGAATATACTCACTCCATTTAGGTTTTCGGGAATCCAAGATTTCACCACCTAAATTAACCGATTAATAGTCAATCATTTAGCATTATTTTTCTTGGTGTTGTCAATACTATTTTGCATATTTAT
>CAZFUX010000216.1:0-3697 GCA_964522085.1 uncultured Aequorivita sp. | reverse complement strand
GATTTAACTTCTACCAAAATAGGTAGAACCGTAGGAGCAAGAAATGAAGTGATTGTAAAAATCTTAAATCACTTAGATAAAATAGATTTCAAATTAGAAGATTTAGAAGCAGATGTTTTGGGTGATGCTTATGAATATTTGATAGCCAAATTTGCCGCAGGAGCAGGAAAATCAGCAGGAGAATTTTATACGCCACAGCAAGTTTCTAAAATATTAGCAAAAATAGTAACCACAGGAAAAACCAAACTAAAATCGGTTTATGACCCAACTTGTGGTTCGGGTTCTTTGCTGTTGCGTGTAGCCAGAGAAGTAGAAGATGTAAGCGAGTTTTACGGTCAAGAACTAAACCGTACAACCTACAACTTAGCACGAATGAATATGATATTGCACGATATCCATTTCCGTAAGTTTGATATTCAACAAGAAGACACACTTGAAAATCCACAACATACAGAAAAACGTTTTGAAGCCGTAGTTGCCAATCCGCCATTTTCTGCACATTGGAAAGGAAATACCAATCCATTAAACAGTACAGACGAACGTTTTAGTCAATACGGGCGAATAGCACCAAAAACAAAAGCCGATTATGCTTTTGTGCAACATATGATTCACCAATTGGCAGATAACGGTATTATGGCAACCGTACTATCACACGGAGTTTTGTTTAGAGGTGCTGCAGAAGGAGTAATTCGTAAATATTTAATTAGCGAACTTAATTATTTAGATGCTGTTATTGGTTTGCCTGCCAATATATTTTATGGTACAAGTATTCCTACCAGTATTTTGGTATTTAAAAAATGCCGAAAAGTAGATGACAATATTGTATTTATTGATGCCAGCGGAAAAGACCATTTTGTAAAAAAAGGGAACCAAAACGAATTGCGTGATGAAGATGTAGAAAATATCATAAATACGTACCGAGACCGTGAAACCAAAGATAAATATTCTTACGTAGCCACATTGGCTGAAATAGCCGAAAACGATTACAACTTAAACATACCAAGATATGTAGATACTTTTGAAGAAGAAGCAGAAATTGTGTTAAGTAAAGTGTCTGAACGCTTAATTGATTTAGATAACGACCTTGCAACTGTAAATACAGAAATACTTGCTTTTTGTAATGAATTAGGTATTGCACCACCTTTTAAAATGGAAGAAGATGGAAAATAATATACCACAATTACGGTTTTCGGAGTTTAAGGGAGAATGGAAGGAAAAGCCATTTGGAAATATAGCAGAAAGAAGCAAAGAAAAATACAACCCAGAAACAGATGATAATAATTTCAAATGCATTGAATTAGAAAGTCTTGGGCAGAATACAGGAACGTTATTAAAAACATTCAATTCTAAAGAACTAAAAAGCATTAAAACCAAATTTTATGTAGGTGAAGTTCTTTTTGGAAAGTTGAGACCATATTTAAGAAAATATTATTATACAAATTTTGATGGAGTTTGTACATCTGAAATTTGGGTTTTAAAAGGTATTAATACTGAAAATCTATACTTATTGTATTTAATTCAAACAGTTAAATTCAACCACCAAGTAAACTTGACAACAGGGTCTAAAATGCCAAGAGCAGATTGGAGTATACTTAGTAAATCAAAATTCGTAATTCCTAATTCCCTTCCCGAACAAACAAAAATAGCCACATTCTTAACCGCAGTTGACAAACGCATCAACCTACTACAAAAAAAGAAAGCCGAATTAGAGGACTACAAAAAAGGTGTCATGCAAAAATTGTTTTCTCAAACTTTACGCTTTAAAGATGATGACGGAAATGATTTTCCTGATTGGGAAGAGAAGAGATTAGGTGAAATTGGTTTTTTTCAAACTAGTAGTGTAGATAAACTTACTAAAGAAGGTGAAAAAAGTATTTTTCTGGTAAATTATTTGAATGTATATAATCACGAAGAAATTAATAGTAAAACTGTTAAAGAGTATCAAATTGTAAGTGCAAAGGATTCTCAAATAAAATCTTCAAATTTAAAAAAAGGAGATATCCTTTTCACACCAAGTTCTGAAACAGCTTCGGATATTGGTCACTCTGTTGTAATTTTTGAAGATATCGAAAATGCTGTTTATAGTTATCATTTAATGAGGTTTAGACCTAATGTGGATTTAGATTTAAGATATTCTCATTATTTCTGCAATAACTTAAGTGTCTTAAAACAAATGTCAAGGTTTTCCACAGGAAGTACTAGATATACAATTTCGGTTGGCAATTTCTCAAAAGTTATTGTTTCAATACCAACAAAACCTGAACAAACCCAAATAGCAAATTATTTAACGGCTTTAGACAATAAAATTGATGCTAGTGTAGATTTCAAAAAAGGTTTACTTCAGCAACTATTTGTGTAAAAATAATAACCGTACAAAATGGCTAAAAAAAACGACAGACAATTAATTAGAAATAGCACCGCAGAGTTTTTAATATTTACCGCACAAGCAGGAGAAAATAGTATTGAGGCAAGGTATGAAGACAAAACCATTTGGCTAAGTCAAAAATTGATGGGTGAATTGTTTACTGTAGAAACAAATACCATTAACTATCATCTAAAAGAAATATTTAAAAGTGGTGAAGCAGATGAAAATCGAACTATTCGAAAATTTAGAATAGTTCAAACAGAAGGTAAAAGACAAGTAGAAAGAAATGTAGAATTCTATAATTTAGATGTCGTTATCTCTGTTGGTTATCGTGTAAATTCACTTAGAGCAACGCAATTTAGGCAATGGGCAACCAAAATATTAAAAGATTTTGCTATTAAAGGTTTTGTATTAGATAAAAAACGCCTTGAAAATGGCTCGTACCTAAACGAAAATTATTTTGAAGAACTACTTGCTGAAATACGCGAAATACGATTAAGTGAACGTAAGTTTTATCAAAAAATAACAGACATTTACGCTACCAGTCTTGATTATAATAGAGACGCTACCACTACACGTAACTTTTTTGCCAAAGTACAAAACAAACTACATTTTGGCATTCACGGTAATACAGCAGCAGAATTAATTCACAAAAGAGCCGATAGCAGTAAAGATAAAATGGGTTTAACCAGTTGGAAGAATTCACCAGACGGTAAAATTATAAAGACAGATGTTAGTGTTGCTAAGAACTATTTAAGTAAAAATGAATTAGAATCTTTAGGTAGAATCGTCAATGCTTTTTTAGATTTGGCAGAAGAACGAGCGTTAAGAAATATACCTATGACAATGCAAGATTGGGCAAAAAGAATAGATGCCTTTTTAGAATTTAATGAAAGTGAAATTTTAAAAGATGGTGGAAAAATTTCGACAGAAATAGCAAAAGAAAAAGCTGAAACAGAATTTGAAAAGTACAGAATAATTCAAGATAATCTTTTTGAAAGCGATTTTGATAGAATATTAAAAAAATTACCTAAAAAATAATGACCACACAACCCGAACAATTATTAGAAAATAACTTAGTAAGTCAATTAGCAGGATTGGGTTATAAAAATGTGGTTATTAAAGATGAAACAGATTTATTAAGTAACTTAAAATTACAATTAGAAAAACATAATAATATTTCGCTATCCGATAATGATTTTAAGCAAGTTTTAAACTACATCAACAAAGGTTCCATCTTTGAAAGAGCCAAAATATTAAGAGATCGAGTTCCGTTTACCAACGATAAAGGCGAAAACAAAACCATAGAACTCATTAACCAATTGCATTGGT
>CAZFUX010000215.1:0-3760 GCA_964522085.1 uncultured Aequorivita sp. | reverse complement strand
AAATTATTAAACCCGATTTTTCGGGTTCCTATCTGTAGTGAGTATAGTTAAATAAACAAACTGCCAGATGCCCCTGAACACTGCCTAATACAATTAATGCGCTTCCAACCAATTATCCCCAACGCCCAAATCAACATCCAAAGGAACACTTAATATGTAGGCATTTTCCATTTCGTGTTTAACGATCGTTTTCAGTTTTTCCAGTTCAGGTTTGTAAGTATCAAAAACAAGTTCATCGTGTACTTGAAGCAGCATCTTACTTTTGTAGTTTTCGGCTTCTAGTTTTTTGTGGATGTTTATCATTGCAATTTTTATGATATCTGCCGCGCTTCCTTGTATTGGGGCGTTCACGGCATTACGTTCTGCTGCGCCACGAACAATGGCGTTGCTTCCGTTAATGTCTTTTAGATATCTTCTTCTTCCCATAACAGTTTCTACATAGCCGTTTTTACGCGCAAAATCTATTTGCTCGCTCATATAGTTTCGTAGTTTTGGATAGGTTTTGTAATAAGTGTCTATCAACTCTTTTGCTTCCGTTCTGGAAAGGTCTGTTTGGTTGCTTAAGCCGAAAGCAGAAACGCCGTAAATAATTCCGAAATTCACTGTTTTGGCATTGCTTCGTTGTTCACGGGTAACTTCGTTTAAAGGAACATTGAAAACCTTTGCAGCAGTGGAGGCGTGAATATCTTCACCATTTTTAAATGCGTCAATCATATTATCTTCTTCACTTAAAGCAGCAATAATACGAAGTTCTATTTGGCTATAATCTGCAGCCATTAAAACATAATCTTCGTTTCTTGGAATAAACGCTTTTCGTACTTCACGGCCACGCTCTGTTCTAATTGGTATATTTTGAAGGTTGGGATTATTGCTACTCAAGCGACCCGTGGCTGCAACGGTTTGCATATAATCTGTATGCACGCGGCCTGTTGATGGTTCCACTTGGTTGGGAAGCGCATCTACATAAGTACTTTTAAGTTTCGCTAAACCACGATATTCCAAAACATCGCGAATTATTTTATGGTCTTTTGCTAAATAGGAAAGCACATCTTCAGCGGTTGAATATTGACCGGTTTTTGTTTTTTTCGGTTTATCGATTAATTTTAGTTTCCCAAAGAGAATTTCTCCCAACTGCTTTGGCGATGCTATATTGAAGGTTTCTCCTGCTTCTTCGTATATATTTTTTTCAAGTTGAAGAATGTCTGTATCTAATGCACCTGAAAGACCTTTTAAAAAACCTTCATCTAGATTGATGCCTTCCAACTCCATAGTTGCTAAAACACGAAGCAATGGCACTTCAATGTCATCAAATAGTTTTTGGGTGTTTGCCTCGCCTAATTCTTTTTCGAAATGTTCTTTTAGCTGAAAAGTAACGTCTGCATCTTCAACGGCGTATTCAGTTTGTTTTTCAACTTCTACATCGCGCATGCTTAATTGATTTTTACCTTTTTTTCCAATCAATTCTGTGATGGAAACGGGAGTGTAATTGAGGTAAGTTTCACTCAAAACATCCATATTATGGCGCATATCTGGGTTTATAAGATAATGCGCAAGCATGGTCTCGAACAATTTTCCTTTTACGGTAATGTTGTATTTCGCCAATACTTTTATGTCGTATTTCAAATTCTGACCTATTTTCTGAATAGTTTCATCTTCAAAAAACGGACGCAATTCTTCTATTAGTTGCTGCGCTTCTTCACGATTTTCTGGGAAGGGAATGTAAAATCCTTTTCCTTTTTCCCAAGAAAAAGCTATGCCAACCAATTCTGCTTCTAGTGGATTTAAACCTGTGGTTTCGGTATCAAAACAGACACTTTTTTGCTTCATTAAATTCTGAAGAAATAGCTTAGTGCCCATTCCATGTTGAATGGTTTGGTAGAAATGCTCGGTGTTATCAATTGTTGCACGAGAGTTGAAAGTTTTTATTTCTGTTGAAGCTTCACCATCGCCACCAAAGAGCGAAAATTGACCTTCGCCTGCTGGATTACTCTTGGCTGGTTTGGGTTTTGTGTCTGTGACATTATTATTTTCTGGAGTTACGCGGCTGGTGCCAACAGAAGCCATTCCTTCTATAGAGAAAGCATTCAGAAAATTGTCCTTTAATCTTCTGAATTCTAAATCTTCAAAAATTGCTATGACTTTTTCAGCATCTGGCGGACACATTTCAAAATCGGCTTCATTGAATTCAACAGGTACATCTAGCATAATGGTTGCTAGTTTTTTACTTAACAAACCAAGTTCGCCGTTGGCTTCAACCTTTTCCTTCATTTTGCCTTTTAGCTTTGCGGTGTTTGCAAGCAAGCCTTCCATGGAGCCAAATTCTGCTAAAAACTTCTTTGCTGTTTTTTCGCCTACACCTGGAAGTCCGGGAATGTTGTCGCTGCTGTCGCCCATCATTCCTAAAAAATCGATTACTTGTAGTGGGTCTTTTACTTCAAATTTTTTCTGAATTTCTGGAATCCCCCAAGTTTCGTAACCACCGCCAAAAACGGGGCGGTACATAAATATATTTTCGGAAACCAATTGTGCAAAATCCTTATCTGGCGTTACCATAAAGGTGGTGTAACCTTCTTTTTCGGCTTTCTTTGCTAAAGTGCCAATTACATCATCTGCTTCAAAACCTTCCTTTACCATAATCGGGATTTTCATGGCCTCTAGAATGCTATAAATATAAGGAATGGCAAACCTAATAGCGTCTGGGGTTTCGTCTCTATTGGCTTTGTATTCTGGAAACATTTCGTTTCGGGCTTCGCTGCCGCCTTTGTCAAAACAAACCGCAAGATGATCCGGGCGTTCTCTTTTCACAACGTCTATAAGGGAATTCATAAACCCCATAATGGCTGAGGTATTTTGACCTTTGCTGTTTATTTGTGGGTTTTTTATAAAAGCGAAATACCCTCGAAAAATTAGGGCGAAGGCATCAACAAGGAAGAGACGTTTTTTTTCTGACATAGTTTTTGTTTTATTCTGAGCATTCCTCCAAGTTCTATAAAGAGTTTAATGAAGTAGAAGTCTCGAAAATGTGATTCTCAACGAAGTTTAGCTAGAGCTTTTTGGAAAGGCTCAAGCGGACAACGCTCTTGTCTTCAAAAATAAAAATAACACTTCAGAAAAGTAAGGATTTATGCAAAAAAGAAATTTGCAGGTAAGATTATAGTTTGTCTTCAAAGAAGTACACCAATGAAAATTCAAAATAATTATCCTTTCCTTTTAATTCGAGTACGGGAGAATAGAGATTAATACTTCGGTAAGGGTCTGTTATTCCTTTGTTAGCCACAAGCAAAATAGACCGCAATGGCAGAAGATAAACCAAGACTAACAAGATTGACAGCAATCATTACTCAATTACAATCAAAATGGATTGTAACAGCAAAGGAAATTGCAGAAAAACATAATGTTAGTATCAGAACAATTTATCGAGATATTAGAACGCTTGAGAAATCGGGAATTCCAATAGTTACAGAAGAAGGAAAAGGCTATTCTGTTATGGATGGATATAAAATTCCACCTGTAATGTTTACACAAGAGGAAGCAAATGCCCTTATTACGGCTGAACAATTGATTAAAAAGAACAAAGACCAATCCTTGACAGATCAATATGAAAGTGCGATAACTAAAATCAAATCAGTTTTAAAATATACTCAGAAAGAAAAAATCGAATTACTAACAGATAGATTACAAGTTCGTAACAACAATAAAAATGAAAAAACAAGTAATTATCTCATTAAACTTCAATCCACCATTTCAAATTATCAAATAG
>CAZFUX010000214.1:0-3809 GCA_964522085.1 uncultured Aequorivita sp. | reverse complement strand
AATTTAGGTAGTGAAATCTTGGATTCCCGAAAACCTAAATGGAGTGAGTATAATCAAATCTGGAAAGAAAAAGAATTTGAGAAAATACTCTCAGATAATTTTCAAATTATTAAACCCGATTTTTCGGGTTCCTATGTGTAGTGAGTATATTGCTTGTTTAGTGTAATCTGTAGCCGCACTTCCTGTCGTTGCGAATCGGTAATACATACGGTTTTTTCAATGTTTGCAGGGTGAAATGTTGGAGCCGTTGGTGGAATAAGTTTTCCTTAATTATGAGAAATCATTATTGGTGAAATGCAGAAGAATAAATAAAGTAATGTCGTTTTCATTATGTTAAATTTTAAGGGTTAATATTCATAAGCAATTAAAAATGAGAACGATTGGTTAAATATAACCAGAAATATTTATTATTTTGGAATTATATTGACAATTTTGTTAAAAAACTACTTTTTTGAATTCTTTCCATCGCATCAATATTTTTCTTTATTTTTGCGCCAGCAAACCCAAAATATGCACTACAAAAGAATCCTTTTAAAACTTTCCGGTGAAGCCCTTATGGGCGAACAGCAATATGGAATAGATCCCGTTCGTCTAAAAGAATACGCCCAAGAAATAAAACAAATTACCACCAAAGGTGTTGAAGTTGCCATCGTTATTGGCGGTGGAAATATCTTTAGAGGCTTATCTGGAGCTAGTAGCGGGATGGATCGCGTGCAGGGCGACCATATGGGAATGTTAGCGACAGTGATAAACGGTTTAGCACTACAAAGTGCATTAGAAAATGAAGATGTACCAACACGTTTGCAAAGCGCTATAAATATTAATGAAGTGTCCGAACCTTTTATTCGCCGTAAGGCAATTAGGCATTTAGAAAAAGGGCGGGTTGTTATTTTTGGTGGTGGAACAGGAAATCCTTATTTTACAACAGATTCCGCAGCAGTATTAAGAGCTATTGAGATACACGCAGATGTAATCCTAAAAGGAACACGCGTAGATGGTATTTATACCAGCGACCCAGAAAAAGACAAGCTTGCAACAAAATTTGACTTTATAAGTTTTGAAGACGTGTTGCAAAAAGGATTGAAAGTGATGGACACAACTGCTTTCACATTAAGTCAAGAAAATGAATTGCCAATTATTGTTTTTGATATGAATACAAAAGGAAACCTACTAAAAGTAGTTTCCGGAGAGAAAATTGGCACAAAAGTGAATCTTTAAAAAAGATAATTAACCTGTCACCCTGAACACAGTTGAAGGATTGAATTTTTAATCGATATGGAAGACGAAATAGATTTTATAATTGACGGCACAAAAGAAGCAATGGACAATGCTCTAAAGCATCTTGAAAAAACATTGATAAACATCCGTGCTGGCAAAGCCTCGCCTTCTATGGTAGGCAGCGTAATGGTAAATTATTATGGAAGCCAGACCCCATTAAGCCAAGTTGCAAACGTAAGTACTCCAGACGGGATGACTATTGCCATCCAACCATGGGAAAAAGGAATGATTCCTGAAATTGAACGAGGTATTCATTTAGCAAACATCGGTTTCAACCCAATGAATAATGGAGAAAGCGTAATAATATCTGTCCCACCATTAACTGAAGAGCGCAGAAAAGATTTGGCAAAACAAGCCAAAGCTGCTGCCGAAGAAGCTAAAATAGGAGTTCGTAACGACCGTAAAAACGCAAATAACGATTTAAAAGATCTTGATATTTCTGAAGATCTTCAGAAAAGTTTGGAAGATAATGTTCAAGAAATCACCGACCAACACATCAAAAAAATTGATGAGATCTTTGCAAAAAAAGAAAAAGAAATAATGACGGTATAATAAGCCTTATAGTTAAACTAAATATAATAGAGCGGATTAATTGCCGCTTTCTTTTTACTTTTAATAACGTATAAAACGTACCAATACAACCTATGCGCAAAATAGTGTTCTTCTTTTCGATGCTACTGGGTTTTTTGGCTTCTGCGCAAAAAACCGTTCTTGAAGTAAAGAAAGATTCCATTGTTTCTGAAATAAAAGAAACTGCTTCTGAAGTAGCCGATGCTGCTACTGAATTAAACGAAGAAAAAAAACATCCGTTTACGACTGGTTATTATCCTGTTGGTTTTTTCGACATTGACCTTAAAACACTTTTTAAATATAATAACTACGAAGGTTTTCGTCTAGGGATTGGCGGTCTTACTAATGATCGGCTTTTTGAGAAATACAAATTTGGTGGCTACATAGCTTACGGATTTAAAGACGATGCTTTTAAGTACAGCGTTGGCGGGAGTGCCCGTGTAAACAAAAAAAAGAAGGCTTGGGTAAGTTTGTATTATACAGACGGCATTAAAGAAATTGGAACATTCGATTTTTTAACAGATGCACGCTTTTACTCGCTTTTTGAACCTCGATTAGTAAATATTACTGATTTTTATGGCTATACCCAATGGCAAGCAAACATTCAAAGTGAACTTTCTCCAAAAATACTTGCCGAGCTTCGGGTGCAACATACAGATGTTCGCAATTTTGAAGACTATTATTTTATAAAAGATGGAAAAAGTTACAACGAATATAAACTTGCCGAAGCCCTTTTTTCCTTCAGAATTAAGTTGAAAACAGATTCCATTATAAACGACGATGGTGAAAAAGTGGCAACAGACGTTCTGCCACAGCTAAGTACACAAATCATAAAAGGATTTAAAGACATTGCTGGTAGCGACTTTAATTACGCAAAATTTGGATTGAAGTTAGATTATGAACTGAAACGAAAAAATCTTTCTTCTACTAGCTTTCTGTTGCAATGCGAAATTGCCACGGGCGATGTTCCGTTGACTCACCTCTTTCACGCCTTCCCAAATCAGCCTACAAAAACTAGTGTTATGAAACGTTTTTCTGTAGCCGGAGTTCAAAGTTTTGAGACCATGTATTTTGGCGAATTTTACTCAGATAAACTGGCAATGCTTCAAATGAAACACACTTTTAGGAGGTTTAAACTCGCAGAAAAATGGAAACCAGAATTAGTGATAATCTCTCGCCATGCTATTGGAGACATGAGCGATACCGACCGTCATTTTGGAATTCCTTTTAAAACATTAGACCATCCCTACAACGAAGCTGGACTAGAACTAAACAAAATTGCAATCGGTTTTGGGCTTAGCTTTGCGTATAGATATGAGTACTACAACCTGCCTAATTTTGAGGATAATATTTCTTTTAAGTTTACTTTTAATTTGAAGGTTTAAGCAGAGGTTAAAAGATTTATATCGGTTGGTATAAAAATAGCTGAAACTTTACTACAGCTGATTTTCCTGCGAAAAATTAGCTATAGTAAAGTTTCAGCGACCCTCGATTAAGCCCGAAACTAAGCAATTATTTTTATACATTATTACCTGCAAGTGTTCTTCTCAAGTAACTCGTTAAAATTTATAACTAAAATTTTATCCAAATTCTGTTCAGTAAAAACAATATTTATCGTTAAAATAAATCAATTTTGGATTTTTTTTTAATTGATATTCACATTTGACTTTTTGGTCTAAAATGTTCTTATTTAATAGTTCATTGGAAAATAAAACATAACGTCTGAAATTGACTGTATAGGGATTTAAATCTATAAGAATAAACCTTATAACAAAAAGAACAGTGATTAAAATACTGAAAGATGCAATTGTAGCAAAGTTATTCATCCATCTTTTGTTGTCTTTTAGCTTCTGGAAATGCCTGATAAAAAATGTAGAATTACGGTAGATAATATTTAATACTATACGATATATACTCACTACACATAGGAACCCGAAAAATCGGGTTTAATAATTTGAAAA